>JANQME010000166.1 GCA_028280205.1 Longimicrobiales bacterium | reverse complement strand
CCCATCGGCGGGGGACGCTCTCCGGCCGCGCTTCGGGTCTTCGCGGCCCTCTCCGCCGCACCGAGGCACCCGACAGACGTTCGTGACACGCTGTTGAAGCACCCGTGACACAGATCTGGCCGGCTCGATACGTCCACGCAGTTGCTTGCGAGGCGAGGGGCGGAACGACCGCCCGATCGTGACCGATTGGACACCGGAGCAGAACATGGGTGCTGAGAGACCGTCGTGGGGCCGAAGGGCCCGTGGGTGGGGAGTTCTCGTGCTGGTGGCCGGCCTCGTACCGGGGGTCGCCGCCGCGCAGACCGGAGCCGTCGTGGGGACCGTCGTCGACTCGGAGACCGGGCTCACGCTGGCCGGAGTGACGATCGGGCTCGCCGACTCCGACATCGGAGCGCTCACGAGCGCCGAGGGGCGTTTCGCGCTTCGGGCCGTCCCGGCGGGAAGCCGGACGGTGACGGCTGTGTATCTCGGCTACGCCGTCGCGTCGCAGATCGTCGAGGTTCCGAGCGGCGACATCGTCGGGGTGCGCTTCGAGCTTCGGCCGCAGGCGATCGGGGTGGAGGGCATCACCGTGACGGGCCAGCGCCGGGGCCAGGCCGCGGCCCTCGGGCAACAGCAGGCCGCGGCGACGATCACCAACGTGGTGGCCGCCGACCAGATCGGCCGCTTTCCGGACGCCAACATCGGCGACGCGGTCAAGAGAATTCCCGGAATCGTGGTGATTCAGGATCAGGGTGAGGCGCGCTTCGGCCTCATCCGGGGAACCGAGCCGCGCCTCAACTCCGTGATGATCAACGGAGAGCGCATCCCCTCGGCCGAGGCGGAGGTGCGCGAGGTCCAGCTCGACCTGATTCCGTCCGACATGGTGGCGCAGATCGAGGTGACGAAGGCGCTGACCCCCGACATGGACGCCGACGCGATCGGGGGCGCGGTGAACATCGTCACGCGTGCGGCCCCGGCGGAGCGGCGCGTCTCCGCGACGCTCGGCAGCGGCTACAACTTCCTCGCCGACGAGCCGATGCTGATCGGCTCCGCGATCGTCGGCGATCGCTTCCTCGAAGACCGACTCGGTGTGGTGCTGAGCGGCTCCTACTTCGATCACAACCTGGGCTCCGACAACATCGAGGCCGAGTGGGCCGACGAGGGCAACGGTGCCTTCGTGGAGGAGTTCCAGATCCGGGAGTATCAGATCCAGCGCATCCGGCGCAGCCTGTCGGGGAGCTTCGACTTCCGCCTCGACGAGGCCAACACCGTGACGTGGCGCTCGATCTTCAACTGGCGGGACGACTGGGAGAACCGGTTCCGGGTGGTACTCGGCATGGAAGAGCCCGACGCGCAGGGCAATGCCGTGGCCGAGGTCGAGCGGCAGACGAAGGGCGGTCTCGGCAGCGACCGCGTCGACAATCGACGGCTCGAGAACCAGCGGACGCAGAGCCACTCGCTCTCCGGCGAGCACATCCTGGGCAGCGCGCTGCTCACCTGGTCGGGTCAGTGGGCGCGGGCTTCGGAGAACCGCCCCCACGAGCGCTACATGCAGTTCCTCCAGGAGGACGTCCCGGTCGTGGCCAACATCAGCGACCCTCGACGCCCCTCGTTCGCGATGCCGGCATTCGTCGCGGCCGACTACGCGCTCGACGAGCTCACCGAGGAGTTTCAGAACACCGAGGACACGGACACGAACGGGCGGATCGACCTCAGCCTCCCCTTCGCTCAGGGCCGTACCGAGATCAAGGTGGGTGGCCGGTACCGGAGCAAGAACAAGGTCCGCGCGAACGACTTCTACGAGTTCGACGCCCAGGACATCGCTTCGATGGCGGACGCCTCGATCGCGGACTACACGAACCCGGACTTCCTGGCCGGGGGATACGAGGCGGGCCAGTTCGCGACCGAGGGGTTCCTCGGGGCCCTCGACCTTGAAGACGGCGCATTCGACCGGGAGCAGGTGCTCGACGAGTTCATCCCCGCCAACTTCGAGGCGGACGAGCAGATCGTGGGCGGGTACGTGATGATCGAGCAGAAGCTCGGGACGTCGTGGGACGTCGTCGCCGGCGTGCGCGTCGAGAACACGAACGTCGACTACGCCGGCTTCGAGTACGTGGACGACGACGAGAGCTTCAGCCCGACCGAGGGGAGTCGGGACTACACGAACCTCTTCCCCTCGGTGATCGCGACGTACCGGCTCGACGACCGCTCCAACGTGCGCGCCGCCTGGACGAACACGATCGCGCGGCCCAACTACTACGACATCGTCCCCTACCGGATCGTCAATCAGGCGGATGGCGAGCTCCAGGTGGGCAACTCGGAGCTCGAGCCGACCCGCTCGATGAACTTCGACCTCATGTACGAGCGCTTCTTTCCGAGCGTCGGGATCGTGAGTGGCGGCCTGTTCTACAAGGACATCGACGACTTCATCTTCGCCTACACGATCGATGACGCGCTCGACCCGGTGACCGGGACCGTCTTCGACGAGACGACGCGGCCCGAGAACGGCGGGGCGGCTTCGATCCTGGGCTTCGAGGTCGCGCTGCAGCGCGCGCTCCCGGCCGGCTTCGGCATTTACGCCAACTACACCTTCACCGAGTCCAGCGTCGACGGGCTACCGATCCCCGGCCGCGAGAACGAGGATCTCCCGCTCCCGGGGACTGCGCGGCACTCGGGCAACGCGGCCCTGTCGTTCGAGCGCTCGCGCCTGTTCCTGCGCGCGGCCGTGAACGTACAGGACTCCTTCCTGGATCCGGGTGAGGTCGGGGACGAAGCGTTCTTCGACCGCTACTACGACCGTCAGGTCACCGTCGACCTCAACGGCGAGCTTTCGCTCACGCCGCGGGCACGTGCCTTCATCGAGGTGAACAACCTCACGAACGAGCCGCTGCGCTACTTCCAGGGCGTCGAGGATCGGATCATGCAGGAGGAGTTCTACAACACGCGGGTCCAGATCGGGCTGAAGGCGGACGTTCGTTGAGCGGTGGCGGTCGGGGGCGGTCCGGGTCCTGCCGGGCCGTCCTCCGCCCGGGCGTTGCGATTCTTGCCGCCGTGGCGCTCGGCGCGTGTGGCGGATCGGGCTCGTCGGGGACAGACGAGCCCGGCACGGGGGCAGCGGCCGGGGCGGGTGGCGCATCGAGTGCGGCCGCCGGGCCGACCGATCCTGTCGTCGTGAGCGAGGCGTGGATCTCCGAGGCGGACACGGCGTGGAACGTCGACACGCCGGCGCTCTGGTCGGACGGCGAGCGGGGAATCGTGCTCGTTACGGGGAAGCAGTCGCACGACCTGCGGCTCTTCGACGGTGCCTCGGGTGCATCGCTTGGCGCGCTCGGCTCGGAGGGTGACACCGCCGGATCTTTCCGGCGACCGAACGGAGTGGTGGTCGTGGGCGACTTCGCGCTGGTGGTCGAGCGGGACAACCGCCGCGTCCAGGTGCTCCACATGCCGGAAGGCCGGTCGCTGGGGAGCTTCGGAGCGGATGTTCTCGAGTACCCGTACGGGGTCGCCGCGATCGGCGGCCCGGAGCGTCTGGAGCTCTGGGTGACCGACGACTACGAGTACGAGGAGGACGTCGTCCCGGACGATCTCACGCACCGGCTGCACCGCTTCACGCTGGAGCTGACGACGGACGACGCCCCGCGGGTGCTCGAGCACGCGGCGTTCGGCGCCGCGTCCGGTGACGGGGCGCTGAGGGTGGTGGAGTCGATCCAGGCGGATGCCGCGGCCGGTGTGCTGCTGGTGGCGGACGAGAGCCGCAGGAGCTACCTCGAGTACGGGGTGGACGGTACGTATCGCGGGCGCACCCTCGGCACCGGACGGATCGAGGGCGATCCCGAGGGGATCGTTCTCGTGGAGTGTCCCGGGGGCGGCGGCGCGTGGATCCTGACCGATCAGCAGGACGACGTCTCACTCTTCCGTCTGTTCGACCGCGCCGGAGGGGAGTACCTGGGGACCTTCCGCGGTGAAGTCACGGCCAACACCGACGGCACCACCTTCGCGCACGGTCCCGTTCCCGGCTTCCCGGAGGGCGTGCTGTACGCCGTACACGACGATCAGGCGCTCTCCGCGTTCGACTTCGCGGTCGTCCGCGAGGCCATGGGGCTTCCCGCGGGATGCGGGACCCGGGCACCGAACGAAGGATGACGTGCCCGGGCGGCGCGTGAGCAGTGCCCGTTGACCCGCGCAGCGGCCCGAACGATCTTCCGGTCCGCCCAAGGGCGGGAAAAGTCAGGAAGTGAGCCGGTTCGACCGTTCGGCTCCACCCTCAGGGCTCCACGGAGCCGACGTGAGGGTCGCTCGGGTCGCCGGCGGGCTGCGTGCCCTCCGTCACCCGGTCGCGGCCCGAGAACCGTTCTCGGGCCTTTTTCGTTGCAGGATGCGCGCCGGTACGGCGCCCGCATCGTGTCTCCATCGGAGGTAAGGGGAAATCAGCGACAAGAGAACCCGCGTCAACGACCAGATCCGGATCAGCCCCGTGCGGCTCATCCAGGACGATGGCGAGCAGATCGGCATCGTCTCGATCGACGAAGCCCGGGAACGGGCCGAAGTGCGAGGAATGGATCTGGTGGAGGTGGCGGCCGACGCCCGCCCTCCCGTCGTCAAGATGATGGACTACGGGAAGTACAAGTACGAAGCCGACCGGGCACGCCGGGAGGCGAGGAAGAAGCAGCACGTGATCAAGGTGAAGGAGGTGAAGTTCCGCCCCGGCATCGAGGATCACGACTACCAGTTCAAGGTGGGCCACGCCCGGCGCTTTCTGGAGGAAGGCAACAAGGTCAAGCTGACGATGATGTTCCGAGGTCGTCAGGTGACCCACCCGGAGCTCGGCCTCGAGGTGCTCTCGCGGGTCACGGAGGACCTGGGCGAGCTGGCGAAGGTGGAGTCCCAGCCGAACATGGAGGGGAGGATCATGTCGATGGTCCTGGCCCCTCTGAAGACATGAGAAACGCCCCGGCTCGACGGGGGTGAGCAGGCCCCGGGCTGATCGGGGAACAAGGGAGTCTCAGGAATGCCGAAGATGAAGACGCACCGTGGTGCCGCGAAGCGGGTGAAGATCACCGGTTCGGGCAAGGTGAAGCGGATGCGCTCGAACAAGAGCCACATCCTCACGAAGAAGTCGCGCAAGCGGAAGCGGCGGCTTCGCAAGCCGGATCTCGTCAGCAAGGCGGACGAGAAGAACATCAAGGCCATTCTGCCCTACGGTTCGTAAGGAGGCTCCACCATGCCACGCTCTACCTCCGCCGTCGCGCGGAACAAGCGGAAGAAGAAGGTCTTCAAGGCCGCCAAGGGCTATTTCGGCGGGCGCAAGAACCTCTACAAGACCGCGAAGGATGCGGTCGAGAAGGGGTGGGAGCACGCCTACCGGGACCGCAGGAAGAAGAAGCGAAACTTCCGGCGCCTCTGGATCGCGCGCATCAACGCGGCGGTCCGCGAGCACGACGGCGACATGTCCTACTCCCGCTTCATCAACGGGTGCAAGAAGGCCGGCATCGAGCTCGATCGCAAGGCACTCGCCGACCTCGCGGTGCGCAACCCGACCGCCTTCGGCGCCATCGTCGATCGGGCGAAGGAAGGTCTGGCGGCGAAGGTGGGCTGACGCGCGGCGGGTCCGGCCCCGTGACGACGAACCCTCGCGAGGTGCTGGCAACACTCGAGGCCGAAGCGCTGGCGGCGATCGCGACCGCCGCCGACGCCGACGGGCTCGAGGCGGTGCGGATCGCCTTCCTGGGCCGAAGCGAAGGCCGGATCTCGGCCGTGCTGCGGGGCCTGGGCAGCCTCCCGCCCGAGGAGCGGCCGGCGGTGGGTCAGGAGGCGAACCGGGTGAAGGGGGTCGTGACGGCCGCGCTCGAGGAGCGTACCGCGGCGCTCGAGAGGCCGGACGGGCCTGCGTCGGGCACGGACCTCACGCTTCCCGGACGCCGACCGTGGCGCGGGGGCCTGCACCCGGTCACGCAGGCGGTCGACGAGATCTGGCACATCTTCCGGGACCTGGGCTTCGCGCGGGCACGCGGGCCCGAGGCCGACACCGAGTGGTACAACTTCGAGGCGCTGAACACACCCCTCGACCACCCGGCCGCGGACGAGCAGGACACGCTCTACCTCGTGGACTCGGTCCTGCTGCGCAGCCACACCTCGCCGGTCCAGATGCGGACGATGGAGACGTACCCGCCGCCGATCCGGATCATCGCGCCGGGGTGGGTCTACCGACGTGACACGTACGACGCCACGCATACGCCGGCCTTCATGCAGATCGAGGGCCTCGTGATCGACGAGGGCGTCACCTTCGTGGACTTCAAGGCCACGCTGGGCGAGTTCGCACGGCGCTACTGGGGTCCGGACACGCAGATCCGCTTCCGGCCCTCGTTCTTCCCGTTCACCGAGCCCAGCGCGGAGGTCGACGTGAAGCGCGTGATCACCCGCCCGGACGGCACCCGCGAAGACACCGATTGGCTCGAGATCATGGGAGCGGGGATGGTCGACCCCAACGTGATCTCGAACGCGGGACTCGATCCGGAGCGCTATACCGGGTGGGCGTTCGGGATGGGGCCGGCCCGCATCGCCATGCTCAAGCACGGCGTCGACGATCTGCGGACGTTCTTCGAGAACGACGTGCGCTTCCTGGAGCAGTTCGTCCGATGAACGTCTCCACGCGCTGGCTCACCGACCTGGTGCCCGGGCTGGTTGCCGCCCCGGAGGCGCTCGCCGAGCACCTCGCGCTGCGGGGCGCGCCCGTCGAGGAGATCACGACGCCGGGCGAGGGACTCGGCGACCTCGTCGTGGGGAAGGTGCTCGCAGCGCGCTCCCACCCCAACGCGGACCGCCTGTCGCTGTGCGACGTCGACGGCGGCGACGGCGTGGTGCAGGTCGTGTGCGGAGCCCCGAACGTGAAGGACGGGGCCTTCTATCCGTTCGCCCCGGTCGGCGCCGTCCTGCCCGGCGACTTCACGATCAAGAAGGCCAAGATCCGAGGTGAGGTGTCGCAGGGTATGCTATGCTCCGCCAAGGAGTTGGGCCTCGGGGACGATCACGAGGGTATCCTCGAGCTCCCCGGCGACTTCACGCCCGGCGAGCGCTTCGTGGGTGCGCTCGGGCTGGACGATGCCACACTCGACGTGGAGATCACGGCGAACCGGGGCGACCTGCTCTCGCACGTCGGCATTGCGCGCGAGCTCGCCTCGGAAGGGGAGGGGCGGGTCGTCCTGCCCGCGATCGAGGGCGCGCCGGCGCTCGAGGTGGAGTACGCGGAGGGCGACGGCCGGGTCTCGGCCGGCGGGGTCGCGATCCGCATCGACGACCCGGAGCTCTGCCCCCGCTACCTCGGCGCGGTGATCCGGGGCGTCGAGATCGGACCCTCGCCGGCGTGGCTGCGCGAACGGCTCCGCGGGGCCGGTGCCCGCCCGATCAACAACGTCGTGGACGCGACGAACTACGTGATGCTCGAGCTCGGCCAACCGCTGCATGCCTTCAACCTCGCGCGCGTCGGTGGCTCGTCGATCGTCGTGCGCCGCGCCACCGAGTCGGAGACGAGCTTCACCACGCTCGACGGACAGGAACGCGCACTGTCCCGCGACACGCTCATGATCTGCGACGGCGACGGGCCGGTTGCGATCGGCGGCGTCATGGGCGGCCTCGACTCCGAGGTCGAGAGCGATACGACCGACGTCCTGCTCGAGTGCGCGCTCTTCGAGCCGAGGTCGATTCGCGCGACGCGTCACCGACTCGGGATGTCGACCGACGCGTCGTACCGCTACGAGCGGGGCGTCGACCCGGAGGGGCTGCGCACGGCGATCGAGCGGGCGGTCACCGCGATCCTCGCCGTGGCCGGGGGCACGCTCGACGGCCCGATCCTGGACTGCCGGCCCCGACCGTTCCGGCCGGAGACGGTCGATCTGCGCCTGTCCCGCATCGAGCACGTGCTCGGCGTCCCCTTCGAAGCGGACGCGGTGGAGGAGCTCCTCGCGCCGCTCGGCTTCGCGGTCGAGGATCGGACGGAGCGCCCCGCCGAGGGCACGGTGGCCGATACGATCCTGCACGTCCGTGTGCCGGGCTTCCGCTCGTACGACGTGACGCGGGAGATCGACCTCATCGAGGAGGTGGCGCGCACGCACGGCTTCGACCGCTTCCCCTCCGAGCTCGGTCCGGCGCGGCCCGGCACGGTGCCGGACCACCCCCTCTTCCGCCTCGAGGACGAGCTCCGGATCATGCTCGCCGGTCGGGGGCTCCTGGAGGCGCAGACCCCGGCGTTCGTGCCCGCGGGCGAAGGCGACCTCGAGGTGTCCAACCCGCTGGCCACGACCGAGCCGTTCATGCGTCGGGCGCTGGTGCCCTCGCTCCTCCGACGTGTCGAGCACAACCTCGCGCACGGGAACCGCAACGTGCGGCTCTTCGAGCTGGGCACGTCGTTCCGCAAAGGGGAATCGGGCGAGCCGCCCCACGAGTCCCCCCACCTCGCGGCCGTGCTCACGGGTCTGCGCGAGCCGCCGCACTGGTCCCGCGTCGGCGAGCCGATCGCGGTCTGGGACCTCAAGGCGCTCTTCGCGGACGTGGTGCACATGGCGTACGGGGGCCCGCTCCCGATCACGGCCGAGCCGGTGGAGGGCGTCCGGCTGGACCCGGCTGTCACGTTCGCGGCCCGTACCGAGGGCGGTGGAGTCGTGGGCCACGCCGGCCGCGTAGCCGACGCCGCCGTGGACACGCCGCCGTGGGCGGGGGACGTGTGGGCGTTCGAGCTCACCCTGCCCGAGGAGCCGGCTCCGGCCCCCACGGTCGTGCACCGGCCGCTCTCGGCTCATCCCGCCTCCGAGCGCGACCTCGCCCTGATCGTGCCCGCGGGAGTGACGGCCGCGTCCTTGGAGGCCGCGATCCGCTCCGGTGCGGGTTCCGATCTCGAGTCGGTGGAGCCGTTCGACGTCTACGAGGGCGAGGAGCTGGCCGACGGCGCCCGCTCGGTCGCATTCCGCTTGCGCTTCCGGGCGCCGAGTCGGACCCTCAAGGACCGGGAGGTCGACCGGCACGTGGCCAGGGTGCTCACGAGGCTCGAGGAGGATCTGGGTGTCACAGCCCGAGGATAACGGAGAGCGGCCGGACGAACGTGCGTTCGCGCGTCTGAAGGCCGCCGTGGACCGGATGCTCGAACGCCTCGAGGTGGAGGCCGATCGTGCGGATGCCGAGCGTGCGCGGGCGGAGGCGGCCGAGGCGCGCACCTTCGAGCTCTCCGAGCTGGTCAAGCGCTTCACCGGAGACGAGGTGGAGGCGGACCGCCTTATGACCCGCCTGCGCGGACTGGAGGAGGAGAACGCGGAGCTGCGCTCTCGGCTCGAGCGCGGACGTGACGGAGTCGACCGGATGATCGCGCGGATCCGCTTCTTGGAGAATCGAGGATGAGCGTGCAGAAGACGAGCGTGACGGTGCGGATCGCGGGCGAGGACCACACGATCCGGGCCGCGGCCGAGCCCGAGTACACCCGCCGCTGCGCCGAGCTGGTCGACGAGCGCATCCATCAGATCCGGATGCAGGCCGGGCTGATCGAGGGGCACAAGGCCGCCATCCTCGCCGCCCTGTCGATTGCCGACGAGTGTTTCCAGGCCCGCGAGGAGCTGGATGCGGCTCGGGAGGAGCTCGCCGGCCGCGTCGACCGGCTGGCGGAGCGTCTGGAGGACGCGCTCCCGGGCTGACCGGCGGGTCGGGTTGCGGCGCGCTTCGTCCGCGGCCTATCCTCCACCCGTTACACAGTCACCTTCGGCTGGTCACGGCCGATCTCGGAGTATCGATACATGATGACCCCGCCTCTTTGGATGGCGGCGGCGGTCGGACTCGTTCTGGGTGTGGCTCTCGGCTTCGTCCTCGCGACGAAACGGGAGCAGGCGCGTCAGGAGCTGGCAGAGAGCAGGGCACAGGACGAGGCCTCCCGCATCCTCGAGCGGGCCCGGAGCGAGGCGGACAACGCCCGCAAGGCCGGGGAGCTCGCCGGGCGGGAGGAAGGCTTCCGTCTTCGCGATGCATGGGAGAAGGAAGAGAACCGTCGCAGGGAGGAGCTGGAGCGTGCGGAGCGTCGGGCCGAGGAGCGGTCCGACGCGCTCGACGCGCGCTTCGACCGCCTCAACGCACGCGAGGAAGAGCTCGAAGCGCGGGCCGAGCAGGTCGCCGGGCGCGAGGCCGAGCTCACCTCCGAGACCGCGGAGGCGCGCGCGCGCGGCGAGGAGGCACGACGGCGCCTGGAGCAACTCGCGGGCATGGGGGCCGACGAGGCGCGCCGCGAGCTCGTGGCGTCGCTGGAGGACGAGGCGAAGGCCGAGGCGGCGAACTCGCTCCGCGAGATCAAGGAGCAGGCCCAGAGGGTGGCGGAGCGCGAGGCGCGCAAGATCACCGCGCTCGCGATCCAGCGCATGGCTGCGGACCTCACGGCCGAGACGACCGTGTCCGTCGTCCAACTCCCCTCCGACGACATGAAGGGTCGGATCATCGGGCGCGAGGGCCGGAACATCCGTTCCTTCGAGCAGGCGACCGGGGTCGACGTCATCATCGACGACACCCCCGAGGCCGTCGTCCTCTCCGCCTTCGATCCCGTGCGTCGGGAGACGGCCCGCGTCGCGCTCGAGCGCCTCGTCGAGGACGGGCGCATCCACCCCGGACGCATCGAGGAGACGGTCGAGAAGGCCGCCTCCGAGGTCGAGGCGTCGATGATCGAAGCGGCCGAGGAGGTGCTGTACGAGCTCGGCCTCCACGACGTGCACCCGGAGATCGTGAAGACGCTCGGCCGCCTCAAGTTCCGTACGTCGTACGGGCAGAATCAGCTCCAGCACGCGCGCGAGGTGGCGCTCCTGGCGGGGTCGATGGCAGCCGAGATGAAGCTGGACGTCCAGGGCACCAAGAGGGCCGCGCTGCTGCACGACGTGGGCAAGGGGATGACGCACGAGCACGAGGGGACGCACGTCGAGCTCGGTTATCGGCTGTGCAGGAAGCACGACGAGACGCCGCTCGTGCTCAACGCGATCCGGGCGCACCACGACGAGGAGCCGCACTTCTTCGCGGAGACCTTCCTCGTGACCGCCGCCGACGCGATCAGCGGCTCGCGCCCGGGTGCCCGGCGCGCGATGCTCGAGGGGTACGTGAAGCGGCTCGAGAAGCTCGAAGAGCTGGCGCTCGAGCAGGAGGGCGTCGCGCGCTGCTTCGCGATCCAGGCCGGCCGCGAACTCCGGGTCATGGTCGAGCCGGATCAGGTGACGGACGGCGAGATGGCGCAGATCTCCGAGTCGGTCGCGCGCCGCATCGAGGGAGAGCTCCAGTACCCCGGCCAGATCAAGGTCGTGGTGGTCCGGGAGACGCGGGCGATCGACTTCGCGCGCTAGGCTCGGGCCGGCGTCGTGCCCACTCGATCGGGTGGCCCTGCCCGGTCGCCCGAGCGGCGCCGGCGATTAGATTCCCGGCTCGTCTCCCGACCCCCGAACTGTCGCAGCGCATGACCCAGATCATCTCCGGGAAGGAGATCTCCGAAGAGATCCGATCCGAGCTCAAGGAGCGGGTGGATGCGCTCCGCGAGGAGGGCGGGCTCGTTCCCGGTCTGGCGGTCGTCCTCGTCGGCGAGGACCCGGCTTCGCAGATGTACGTCGGGATGAAGAACCGTGCCGCCGAGGCGCTCGGGATCCACTCCCGCCAGCTGACCCTCCCGGCCGACACGCCCGAGGACGAGCTGCTCGGGGTGGTCGAGGGACTCAACGCGGACCCGGAGATCCACGGGATCCTGGTACAGCTCCCGCTCCCGGACCACATCGACGAGGCGAAGGTGATCGAGGCGATCGACCCGGCCAAGGACGTCGACGGCTTCCACCCGATCTCCGTGGGGCGGCTGCAGACGGGCTCGGGCGACTTCTTCGCGCCGGCCACCCCGGCCGGCGTAGTGGAGATGCTGCTGCGCTCCGGTCACGACCCGGCCGGAAAGCACGTGGTCGTCGTGGGCCGCTCGAACATCGTGGGCAAACCGGCCGCGGCGCTCCTGCTGCGCAAGGCGCCCGGGGGCAACGCCACCGTGACGGTAGCCCACTCGCGGACGCCCGACCTGGGCGCCGTGACCCGCACGGCCGACATCCTCGTGGTCGCGATGGGGCGCCCCGAGTCGATCGGCGCGGACATGGTCGCGGAGGGCGCGGTCGTCATCGATGTCGGCACGAACCGGGTCGACGACGCGAGTCGCGAGCGCGGCTACCGCGTTTGCGGCGACGTCCTCTTCGACGAGGTGAAGGAGAAGGCCGCTGCGATCTCGCCGGTGCCGGGCGGCGTCGGACCGATGACGATCACCATGCTCCTGTCGAACACCGTGAAGTCCGCGGAGACGGCGGCGGCCGAGGGGTGACCGACGAGCCGCTCGACCTCTTCGACGACCTCGACGAGGGGGTACCGCCACCCGATGCCCCGGCGCCCGCGGCCGGAGCGGAGTCCGAGCCGCGCACCCCGCAGCCAGTCGGGCGCGAGCCGAAGGTCTGGTCCGTCTCGCAGGTGAACCGGGC
>JANQME010000052.1 GCA_028280205.1 Longimicrobiales bacterium | reverse complement strand
CGAGCGCGGGCTCCCGGACCGAGACGACCTCGAAGGTCCGCTCGCTGCCCAAGGCGCGCGTCTCGGATCGGTGCCGCAGCCAGGCCCGGACCGTGTACTGCCCGGGCAGCACGAGCGGCCCGTTCTCCGATCCGCTCGTGAACGGTGCGTAGCGAAGGTCCCAGGTCGTGCGGTGCAGGCCGGCCTTCGTCGTGCCGGCCACGCGGTCGACCAGCTCTCCGGCCGCGTCGCGCACCTCGAAGTACAGCGAAGGCTCCTCTTCGCGCTCCTCGTCCTTCAGGGCTTCCCATCCCGGGTAGGGCGTGTCGGCGCCCTCCTTCGCGAGCTCCTTCTCGGTCTCCGTCCGGCCGGCCTCGGAGGTCTGGATGGCGTCGCGCAGGTAGTAGGTGAAGACGGCGCCGTAGGGGGGATTGTCGGCGACGAAGTAGGCGTCTCCCTGCGAGCCCTTCAGGCCGCCCAGCCGATCGTCCTCGACGTACGAGAGCGCTCGGCGCACGTCGAAGAGCAGGAACTCCTCGGACTCGAGACGCTCTTCCGACAGCTCGCGGAGCGGAGAGTAGTCGTCGAGCACCCAGAAGCTGCGACCGAAGGTCGCGCCGACGAGGTCGTTCTCCCGGCGCTGGATGGCCAGGTCGCGGTAGGGAATCGTCGGGGCGTTGCCGGACAGCGGGAGCCAGCGCTCCCCACCGTCGAGGGAGACGAAGAGGCCGAACTCGGTGCCGGCGAACAAGAGCTCCGGCACGACGTGGTCCTGCTCGACGCGCCACACGAGATGGCGCTCCGGCAGGTCCCCGGCGATCGAGGTCCAGGTGCGACCGCGGTCCGTGCTCCTCAGCAGGTAGGGGCTGAAGTCCCCCTGCTTGTGGTCGTCGAAGGCGGCGTAGACCGTGTCGGCGTCGAAGAGGTCGGCCTTGACGTCGTTGACGAAGGCCTGGTCCGGCAGACCCTCGAACGAGTCGATGCGGCGCCAGGTGGCGCCGCCGTCCTCGCTGACCTGGATCAGGCCGTCGTCCGTCCCGACGTAGAGCAGGCCTGCCTGCACGGGCGACTCCGAGACGGACGTGATGTTGCCGTACTCCGACATGGCGTAGAGATCCCAGGTCGCGTCGATGCTCCAGACGCGTCCCATGAGGGGCAGCGTGAAGCGATCGAGCCCGCGCGAGAGGTCGCCGCTGACGGGAGTCCACGAGTCGCCGCGGTCGTCGCTCCGATACAGTCGCTTCGAGCCGAACCACAGGCGCGTGTGCGAGTGCGGGCTGATGAGGATGGGCGAGTCCCAGTTGAAGCGCAGGTTCTCCTCGCCCGCCTCGGGTTGCGGGCGGATGTCCACGGACTCGCCCGTGCGCCGGTCGAACCGCCGCAGGTAGCCCTGCTGACTCTCGCAGTAGATGACGTCGGGATCCTCGGGGTCGATCGCGCAGTCGTGACCGTCCCCGCCGATGGTGATCCGCCAGTCGCGGTTGGCGATCCCGTTCTCCGTCAGCGTGCGAGCGGGGCCGTACTGGGTGTTGTTGTCCTGGGTTCCGCCGACGACGTGATAGACGGGCCAGTCGTAGTCGACGTCGACCTTGTAGAACTGGGTCAGCGGGAGGTTGGAGACGTACTGGTAGGTCTCGCCTCGGTCGTAGGAGCGGTACACGCCGCCGTCGCAGCCGACCAGGAGGAAGTCCGGGTCGGTCGGGTGGAAGGCGACCGCGTGGTTGTCCACGTGCTTGTTGCGGTTGCGGCGCCCCTCCCAGTTCCGGCCGCCGTCGACGGTCTTCCCGAGCACGACGTTGGCGTGGTACAGCACGTCGAAGCGGTGCGGGTCGGCCCAGAGCTCCTGGTAGTAGTGCGGCCCGGTGCCGCCGCTGGCGTAGTCGCTGCGCTTCTCCCAGCTCTCGCCGCGGTCCTCGGACACCCACGTGCCTCCCTCGCGGCCGGCGAGCTCGATCGTCGCGTAGATCACGTCGGGCCGTTGGGGCGAGACGGCGAGCCCGATCTTGCCCTTGTCCTCCGAGGGCAGGCCTTGCTTCAGCTCGCGCCACGTGCTGCCTCCGTCGGTCGACTTGTGGATGCCGGTCTCCGGCCCGCCGTTGATCAGGGCCGCGACGGAGCGGTGGCGCTGGTGCGTCGCCGCGTACAGGACGTCCGGATCGCGCGGATCGAAGACGACGTCGGTGACGCCGGTCCAGGGCCCGGCGGTGAGGACGGCTTCCCATTCGGCGCCGCCGTCGCGGGAACGATACAGGCCGCGCTCGCCGCCCTCGGACCAGAGCG
>JANQME010000413.1 GCA_028280205.1 Longimicrobiales bacterium | reverse complement strand
CGTGACGGAGATGGAGCGGCGCGGAGTCGCGCAGGCGGACGCCGACGCGATGCGTGCGCGCGCCGACTCGGGCTTCGTGGCCGCGGCGGAGGCCCGCGACGAGACGTTCCGCATCGTGCAGACGCTCGTCGACTCCGCGATTCGCCTCCACCAGTTCCTCGTCGCGAACGAGGCGAACATCGAGTACGTGCCGGCGACGGCGGCCACGACCGACCCGATCATGGAGGTCGATCCGGCGTCTCCCGAGATCGCGGACGCGATGGAGAATCTCATCGGCGCGGTGGCCCGTTCGCTCGGGCGCCTCGGCTACCGCGACCAGGTGACCGCGGACGGACTCTGGTCCGTGGTGCTCGACCACGTTCAGGAAAACGGGATCCGGTAGCACCGCCGCTCGGGACGGGTCCGGGCTTCAGCCTCCCCGCCCGACCTCCGTCAGCACGGTCTGTCGCGCGCCGAGGTCGTAGACGTCTCCCGGCCCGAGCCAGCGGAGCGGGATGAGCGTCAGGGGGTCGGTGGGGTCGTAGACGGCGACGCGCCCGCCCAAGACCCGTGCCAGATCCCCGATCACGACGATCGCGGAGCCTTCGTTGAGCCCGATCCCCAGCAGGTGGGGGGCACGTCGGAGCACCTCGAACATCTCGTTCTCGCGCCCTCGCTCGAGCAGATGCTGATCGAGCGCCACGTCGCGCAGGAAGCCGAAGCCCTCGGCGCGCTCGGTCGCCACGATCTCACCGTTGTACTCGCCGCCGCGCAGGAGGAACGAGGCGAGCGCCGAGGCACCCGCCGAGTTCCCTCCGATCACTCCCCCGCGTTCGAGCACGGCCTGAAGCTCCCTGTGCGTCTCCGTCCCGAGGTAGACGTCGACGAGTCGCCACTGATGGCCGCCCGAGAGCCAGACCCCCGTCGCGTCCTCGAGCGGCGCGGCGAACACTTCGAGGTCCGCGACGTCGCGGCTGCGCGTGTGCAGGATCTCCAGCTTCTCCACGCCGGCCTCGCGCAGCTCCTCGATGGCGCGCCACCCGTCCTGACCCCCGTAGGCTGTACCGGCCGTGGGAATGAGCACGACGCGCGCGTCCCGACCGCCCGCGAGCTCGACGAAGCGGGCGTAGATGCCCGGGTCCAGCGTGCCCCCTCCGGCCGCCACGATCGCGCCGCGCGGGGGCCCGACGCACGGACACTCCTGTGCGCCGGTGGGAAGGGCCGCCGCGAGAAGGGGAGCGGCCACCGCCAGGAGCAGGCTTCCCGGGCGTCGAGGCGCGTGAGCCGACCTGTGCGTCGTCCTCACCTCGACGTCGCCAACCACGCCGTCAGAGGTAGGGGTTCTCGCCCGACGCGTGGTCGGTGACGTCGTGCACGGCGGTGAGCTCGGGAACCGCCTCGCGCAGCATCCGCTCCACGCCCTGCCGGAGCGTCGCACGAGAGAGGGCGCACCCCTGACAGCCGCCGCCCATCTCGACGTAGATGTCGGTCTCCTCCACTTCGACCAGGGTGATCACTCCCCCGTGCGCCGCGATCGTCGGGTTGACCTGTTCGTCGAGCACCTGCCGCACCCGATCGGCGATCTCGCCGGTGGGGCCGTCCCCGTTCGTCGCGCCCGCCGCAGCGGGGATCGCCGACTCGGCGGGTCGGACCTCGAAGCCGCTCTCGTTGACACGCTCCACGTAGTCGATCGTCGCTCCATCGAGGAGCTTCACGTCGACGTCGCTCACGTAGACCGGGAACCCGCCTCCGTCGATCTCGCGATCATCGTCGGTGCGCTCGCCGGGCTCGACGAGGGTGAGGTCGAAGGTCGGCGCGCGGGGCGTGCCGCCGACGCGGATCCGGAGCGCCTGGGAGGACGGTTCGTCGCCGAGAAAGGCGTGGACCATCTCACGGGCTCGGTCGGTGAAGCGGATCATCTGCGCAATCCGGTAGCGTGAAAGAAGCGGAACGGGCTCAGCCGTAAGGTACTACACGGCGCTCGCCGACGGGTTCTTCGAGCACCGCGCGCCCGGACCGTCGGGCGACGCGCACCCGGATCGTTCGGGGCACGGCGTGGGTGCGCGGCGCCGTTGATCGACCCTCGGGCCCCCGGTACCTTTCGCGGCTCGCTCGCCCCCGGAAATCCTTACGAATCAAGACTTTTCATGTCCGCGACGGACCTGATGGACAAGCTGGTCTCCCTCGCCAAGCGGCGAGGCTACGTCTTCCAGTCGTCCGAGATCTACGGGGGCACCGGCTCCGTGTGGGACTACGGTCCCCTCGGTGTCGAGCTCAAACGCAACCTCAAGGATCGCTGGTGGTCGTCGATGGTGCACGCGCGCGACGACATCGAAGGACTCGACGCGGCGATTCTCATGCACCCGAAGGTGTGGGAGGCGTCCGGACACGTGGAAGGCTTCACGGACCCACTCGTGGAGTGCACGAGCTGCCACCGCCGATTTCGGGCGGACATGCCGGAGGTGGAGAACGGCCAGTGCCCGACGTGTGGCGCGAAGAACGCCTTCACCGAGCCGCGGCTCTTCAACCTCATGTTCAAGACGTTTATGGGGCCGGTCGAGGACTCGTCCGCCACCGTCTACATCCGGCCGGAGACCGCCCAGGGGATCTACGTCAACTTCCTGAACGTCCAGGGCAGCGCACGCCAGAAGGTGCCCTTCGGGATCGCCCAGATCGGCAAGGCGTTCCGCAACGAGATCACACCCGGAAACTTCATCTTCCGCACCCGGGAGTTCGAGCAGGCCGAGATGCAGTTCTTCGTGAAGCCCGGCGAGGACGAGGCGTGGTTCGAGCAGTGGATGGAGCTGCGTATGCAGTGGCACCTCGATCTCGGGATCCGGAAGGAGAAGCTCCGCTTCCACGAGCACGGGCCGGACGAGCTCGCGCACTACGCGAAGAAGGCGTTCGACATCGAGTACGACTTCCCCTTCGGGTGGAAGGAGTTCGAGGGGATCCACAACCGGACGGACTTCGATCTCTCGCGTCACCAGGAGTTCTCGGGCAAGCGGCTCGAGTACATCGACGCGCCGACCAACGAGCGCTTCGTTCCGTACGTGATCGAGACGTCGATGGGGGTCGACCGCACCGCGCTCGTGGTGCTCGCCGATGCGTACCGGGAGGAGGAGGTCGACGGCGACACCCGCGTCGTGCTCGCCCTCAGCCCGCAGATCGCTCCCATCAAGACGGCCGTCTTCCCGCTCGTGAAGAAGGACGGGATGCCGGAGATCGCCGGGAAGATCGACGCCGATCTCCGCGCTGCGGCGATCCCGTCGTTCTACGACCAGTCCGGCGCGATCGGGCGGCGCTACCGGCGCCAGGACGAGGTCGGCACCCCGTGGTGCATCACCGTGGACGGCGAGACCGTGGAGGACGGCACGGTCACGGTCCGGGATCGCGACACGCTCGAGCAGGAGCGGGTCGCCGCCGACCAGATCGTCGCCTGGGTGCGAGACCATGTGAACGTGAACTGAGCACGGAGCCGGCTCCGCCGCGGCAGGGTGGGTCGCTCGAGGGGGACATTCGATGGACGAGATCGTGATCTACGCCGCGGGTGAGATCCACTCCGCGTGGCGCGACGAGCTGCGCGAGCACCTCGACGCCCTCGACGTGGACGCCGAGGTCGTCGGTCCGCAGGAGGTGCACGACCGCTCGGACTCGGTCGGCGAGGACATCCTCGGCAAGCAGCCGGGGCCGCGCTACCGCGACCTCATGGGCGCCCGGGTGAACACGCTGCGGACGCGGGTGCTCATGCAGCGCGCGGAGCTGTGCGTGGCGTACTTCGGCCCGAAGTACAAGCAGTGGAATACGGCGTCGGACGCAGGAGCGGCGGTGGCTCAGGGGCTTCCTCTCGTTCTGGTCCGGTCGGAGGAGCACGTCCACGCGCTCAAGGGGCTCGACGCGCTGGCGACGCTCACCGTAGAGACGCTGGAGCAGGCGGCGCAGGCGATCGCGTACGTATTCGAGTAAGTGGCCACCGCGCCCGGCTCGCCTTGGTTCGCGACCGGTGCCCGCCTCGCCTATACTCCCGCCCGCCGTCACGCCCTCGTGACGAGCGAGCCCGTTCCGGGAACACGGTAGGGCGGGCCGCCCGCTGTCCACCGTCGCAGGAAGCGCGCCGTGTCGTCGAAGTCCGAAGTCTTCTCCTCACGCTGGGGCATGCTCCTCGCCATGCTCGGCATGGCGGTGGGGACCGGAAACATCTGGCGCTTCCCACGGATCGCGGCGAGCAACGGGGGTGGGAGCTTCCTCGTCGCCTGGGTCGTCTTCCTCCTCGCCTGGTCGGTGCCGCTGCTGATCCTCGAGTTCGGGATGGGCAAGGCGACGCGCCGCGGGGCGATCGGCTCGTTCGTGAAGACCCTCGGACCGGGCTTCGCGTGGATGGGTGCGTGGATCGCCTTCGTCGCGACGGCGATCATGTTCTACTACTCGGTCGTGATGGGGTGGACGATCCGCTTCTTCGTGGGGACGCTGACCGGTGAGGTGCCCGGCGCGACCCCGTCCGCGTTCTGGGACGGCTTCCACTCCACGCCGGGTGCGCTGGTGACCCACGCGGTTGCGATGGGCATGGCGCTCTTCGTCGTCTCGCGGGGCGTTCGAGGAATCGAGTCGGCTGCCAAGGTGCTCATCCCGAGCCTCGTCGTGCTCGTGGTCGTCCTGGCCGTCCGGGCGCTCACGCTGCCGGGTGCGGTCGACGGGCTCGCCTTCCTCTTCACGCCGCGCCTGTCGGAGCTCGCCGACTACCGGATCTGGATCGAGGCGCTCACGCAGAACGCGTGGGACACGGGCGCGGGGTGGGGGCTCGTGCTCACGTATGCGATCTACATGCGCGCCAACGAGGACACGGCGCTCAACGCCTTCGTCATCGGCTTCGGCAACAACTCGATGTCGCTGCTGGCCGGGATCATGGTGCTGTGCACCGTATTCTCCACGATGCCGGAAGCGGCCTCGGAGATCGTCGGGGCCGGCAACGAGGGCCTCACCTTCATCTGGGTACCCCAGCTCTTTCAGGCGATCCCGGGGGGGCGCTTCTTCCAGGCGCTCTTCTTCCTGGCCCTCGTCTTCGCCGCCTGGACGAGCCTGGTCGCGATGATCGAGATGGCGTCGCGCCTGCTCATGGACCTCGGTGTGACGCGTGGACGCGCGATCGCGATGGTCGGCGCCGCAGGGCTCCTCTTCGGCGTACCCTCGGCGCTGCGGCTCGAGGTCTTCCAGAATCAGGACTGGGTCTGGGGGGTCGCGCTCATGGTGTCGGGCTTCTTCTTCGCCTTCGCCGTCCTCCGCTACGGGGTGACGAAGTTCCGCCGGGAGTTCATCAACCAGTCCGGTTCGGACATCCGCATCGGCGCCTGGTGGGACTGGGCGATCCGGCTCGTCGCCTTCGAGGCCGTCTTCCTCGCCGGCTGGTTCCTGTGGAGCGCCCGTGGCGAAGACCTCCGCGAGACGTGGACGCTGTTCAGCCCGTACAACGTGGGCTCGGTCGTCATCCAATTCGCGATCGTACTCGTGATCCTCGTCCTGCTGAACCGACGGATGTCGTCGGCGGTCGAGGCGCACGCCGCCTCCGTGCCCTCACCGGCCGGGGACTGACGCTCGGGCCCCGATGAGGTTCGAGGCGTTCGAGCGCTTCGCGTACGATGCGTTCGACGAGATCCCGGAGGCGTACCGGGCGGGGGTGGACGGCCTGGTGGTCCGCCGGGACGCCGTGACCCACCCGGAGATGCCCGACGTGTACACGCTCGGCGAGTGCCTCACCGAGGAGCACCTCTCCGAATACGGCTCCTCCGATACGACGCGCTCGGTCATCGCGCTCTATTGGGGCTCGTTCCGGCAGCTTGCCCGCAAGGACCCGGACTTCGACTGGGAAGGGGAGGCATGGGAGACGCTCACGCACGAGCTCCGGCACCACCTCGAGTCGTTGGCCGGGGACGACGCGCTGGAGGGTGTGGACTACGCCGCCGACGAGACGTTCAAGCGCTTCGAGGGCGAGCCCTTCGACCCCTGGTACTGGCAGCACGGCGACCGCGAGGGGCCGGGGCTCTACCGGGTGGAGAAGGCGTGGTACGTCGAGCAGGAGTGGCACGCCGACGCCTTCGAGCGGGTGGATTGGATCGAGCTCGACTGGCGGGAGCGACCCTACCGGATCCCACGCCCCGAGGAGCTGGGCGACGTGCACTTCGTGCTCCTCGAGGGGCTCGAGACCGGGGGCGAATCGGTCGAGCTGGTGCTCGTGCGGCGTCGCCGCTTCTGGGAGAGCGTGCGAGGGCTGCTCGGAGGTGCGGCGACGGATGTACGCGAGTCGGCCGCGCGAGCGGAACCGGTGCCCGGGGTGGGGTAGGGGCGCGCATGTCGCTGCACGACGCCTACGCGCGTACCACACCCTTCGAGTTCCTCTTCGACGATGCCGAGGAGGCGGGCTCGCTCTCCGCGGCGGTGGCCGAGGAGGCCGCCGGCCGCGGAATCGACGACGCGAGCCCGCACGCGTTCGTCACGATGGGCGTGGTGACGGAGTTCATCCGGCGCATCGAGGGCGACGACGCCCCGGCCGAGGCGATCCACCCGTACGGTGCGCTCGCCTTCCAGGCCGTCCACTTCGAGCGGGCCGGTCGGCCGGTCTACCTTCTGAGCACACACGCCGCCCGTTACCTCGTCGACGGGGCGGCGGGCGACGACCCGGCACCCGTCGAGAGCGCGGGATATCTCCAACTGCCCCGTCACCTCTTCTGGCTCGAAGACCAGGGCGGCGGACCGCCGCAGTCGGTCGACGGGATCGCCTGGACGACTGCGACAGCCTCGGAGTCCGGTGCCGACGTTCTTCACGTCCTCCTCGCCACCGGGCTTCTGGCCGACCGGAGCGCGCTGCAGGTCGTCCCCCTCCCGGAGGCCCCTCTCGCGGACCGCGTCGAATGGCTCATGGTGCGTGCGCGCCGTGAAGGGGAAGGGGAGGACTTCGCCAACCCGATGCCGGGTGCGGAGCTCGACGGGCTCTGCCTCTTCGCGACCGCAGGGGAGGTACTCAAGCTGTTGGCCCGCTTCTTCGCGTACGCGAGGGCGACACCGCAGGCGCTGGAGCCCGGTGCGCTCGGCCCGCATGCTGCGCAACCGCCGACCGGAGAGCCCGGTGACGGAGAGCCCGGTGACGGGGAGGCCGGTGACGGGGAGGCCGGAGCCGGAGAGGCCGGCGTCGGTGCGGATGCGCCGGTACCGTCGAAGCTCCCCTGGACCCGCGTAACCCTTCCCGCCTGAACGCAGGCCCAGCGAGACGAGAGACGATGCCCCGAGAGTCCAAGAAGGCGCGCCGGGAGCGCGCGGCGGAGGTGTACGACCTCCTGGCCGAGGAGTACCCCGACGCCCACTGCGAGCTCACCTTCGCCAACCCGTTCCAGCTCGCCGTCGCCACGATCCTCTCCGCACAGACGACGGACGTGCGCGTGAACATGGTCACGCCCGCGCTCTTCGAACGGTACCCGGACGTGGAGACCCTCGCCGGTGCCCGTCAGGAGGACGTCGAGGAGATCGTCCGCTCGACGGGTTTCTACCGCAACAAGGCGAAGAACATCATCGGCTTCGCACGAGGCCTCATGGCCGAGCACGGCGGGGAGATCCCCAGGACGATCGCCGAGCTCTCCGCGCTGCCCGGTGTCGGGCGCAAGACTGCGAACGTCGTGCTGGGCAACGCCTTCGACATCAACGAGGGAGTCGTGGTCGACACGCACATCAAGCGCCTCGCCACGCTGCTGCGCTTCACGAAGGAGAAGACACCGACGAAGATCGAGCAGGATCTCATGGAGATCTTCCCGTCCGAGCGGTGGACGATGCTGGCGCACCTGCTCATCTGGCACGGACGGCGGGTGTGTGACGCGCGCAAGCCGCGCTGCGAGGCGTGCGTGGTCTCCCACCTGTGCCCGTCCTCCAGGGTCTGAGCCGGCCGCGGTCCGGTTGACCGCGGCGAGGGCCCGGCTCAGCTTGGCCGCCCGCGACGAACCCCGGACAACGTTCGACAGCCATGCCCGACCGCGACGACGCCGTAGCCCTCCTCGAAGAGTGGGTCGAGAACGAAGGACTGCGGAAGCACATGTACGCGGTCGAGGCCGCGGTGCGGCACTACGCGCGCCTGCGAGGAGAAGACGAGGAGCTCTGGGGTCTGGCGGGCCTCCTGCACGACCTGGACTGGGAGAAGGACCCCGAGAACCATCCGGTGACCGCGGTGGAGCGGCTGCGCGAGCTCGGGTATCCGGACGAGGTGCTTCAGGCGATCCTCGCGCACCGGGCGTCCTTCACCGGTGTCGAGCCGGTCAGCGATCTGGACCGCCACCTTATCGCGTGCGACGAGCTCTCGGGACTCGTCTTCGCCGCGTGCCTCGTGCGGCCCACCGGGATCGACGACCTGAGGCCGAAGTCGGTCGTCAAGAAGCTCAAGGACAAGGCGTTCGCGGCCGGCGTGAGCCGCGACGAGGTCGCGCACGGGATCGAGCTCATCGGACTCGAGCGCTCCGAGCACATCCAGAACGTCATCGACGGTCTGCGCGCCGTCGCGGAAGAGCTGGGGATCCGGGGCGAAGACGTCCGAAGCTAGACCTCCGAAACCGAAGGTTGGCGGAGGAACCGCCTTTTTCGACATCGTGTAGAGGAAGGCCGCGTCCGACGTCCCCGCTCCAGACCCTCCTCCATGCTCCGCATCACGCTATGCTCCCCGGGGCGGACCGCGGCGGCGACCGTTTTCGCGATCGCCGTCCTGTCCGGCGTGCCCGTCTCCGCCGCCGCACAGGATGTGGAGATGCTGGGTCGGTACTACGGGACCCCCGTTCCCGAGGGCTTTCTCCGGGCACGCGCCGAGGATCCCACGGCCTTCCGCTTCCGCCGGGGTTGGGGACGCCGAGGCGTCGACCGACTCCTCCTCGAGCGCCGCGGGGCGGGGACGCCCGGACCGCAGCTCGCGCTGGGGCCGCGCAGCGGCCCGGTACAGGGGACCTTCGAGGTGCCGGTCGTGCTCGGGCTCTTCTCGAACTCCGGAGCCTCCGCGCCGTTCACCCGGGCGGCGATCGACAACGCGTACTTCTCCGCCTCCACAGGGACGATCACGGACTTCTACGACGAGATCTCGGGGGGGCGGGTCGAGCTGCTCGGCGACGTGCTCGACTGGGTCCAGGCGCCCCGTCCGGACACGGTGTATACGGCCGGCGAGAGCGGGATCGACCCGAGCATTCCAGCGCCCGGCGGCGCGTGGCAGTTCGTCTGGGATCTTCTGGAGCTGCACGGCTCGGTCGACTGGGGTCGGTACGACAACGACGGGCCCGACGGGGTGCCGAACTCGGGCGACGACGACGGCTTCGTCGACGTGCTTTCCGTCATCCAGCCTTCATCCGGGGCCGAATGCGGTGGACCGGGGAGCGGCGATCGGATCTGGTCGCACCGGTGGTCGTTGTCCGCCCCGTTTGGCCAACCGTTCACCACGACGACTCCACGAACGGGCGCTCCTGGCTTCATCCGCATCGACGACTACACGATTCAGCCGGCGATCGGATGCGGCGGAAGCGGCATCGCGGAGATCGGCGTTTTCGCCCACGAGCTGGGGCACGCGTTCGGCCTTCCGGACCTGTACGACACCGACGGCGGGCACAGCGGAGCCGGGGAGTGGGATCTGATGGCGTCCGGTTCCTGGGGCTGCTCGGGCTCCACCCCGGAAGAGCCGTGCGAGATGGGGGCGTGGAGCAAGGCGGCGCTGGGGTGGGTCGAGGTGGTCGAGGTGCCGCCCGGCACGGATCTGGGAGACGTCCGGCTCCCCCCCGTCGAGACCACCGACACGGTCTACCGCGTCGAGGCGGCGGACGGCTCGGGTGAGTACTTCCTCCTGGAGAACCGGCAGCGGTTGGGTTACGACACGCAACTCCACGAGGAGGGGCTCCTCGTGTGGCGGATCGATCCGGCCGTCGTGAGCGCCCAGTGGGCATCGAACCGGGTGAACGCCGGCGCACACATGGGCGTGTACCTCGTCCAGGCCGACGACCGCGACGACCTGGGCCTCGGCCACGACCGTGGGGACCGCTCCGACCCGTTCCCGGGGGGCAGTAACAACCGGGCGTTCCACGCCGTCTCCGCGCCTTCGAGCGCGTCCCACGCGGGTGGGATCTCCGGTCTGACGATCACCGACATCGCTCCGTCCGGCGACGACATGACCTTCCGGCTCTCGACGCGCTTCACCGAGGTGACCGTGAGGACCGAGGGCGCGAGTGTGCCCGACGGACTCCTCACGGTGAACGGGGAGGCGGTCGCGGCGAGCCACGTCCTCGTATCCGCGCCCTTTCTGAAGCACGAGCTGGAGGCCGCGGTGGGCGAAGCGGTGGGCCCCGGGGTGCGCCGCGGCTTCGATGGGTGGACGGACGACCCCTCCGAGACGCGCACGCGGACGATCGAGACGCCACTGGTCGACACCGCCTTCGTGGCGCAGTACGGGACCATGGAGCTCGAGCTCTCGATGACCCTGACCGGCGGCGTCGCCGGGGTCGAGCCGGCGACCTTCCTCAGCGAGCCGGTCTCCGAGGATCTGTGGTTCCCCGAGGGTGCGGCGGTCTCGCTCACGGCGGTGCCGAAGACCGGATTCACTTTCGACGGTTGGTCCGGCGTGCTCGCCGGGCAGCCCAACCCGGCCCTCTTCACGATGGACGCGCCGTCCGAGGCGGGCGCGGACTTCACGCTGGTCTACGCGGTCGTCGAAGCGACGGTCGAGCTCCCCGCGGCGACGGACCTCGACGTACAGCTCGAGATCGACCAGGGCACGGCCCCGGTGCAGTGGCGCGTCGTGGAAGGCGAGCTCCCTCCCGGGGTTCAGCTCTCCGGATCCGGCCGGCTCACCGGCGCGGCGCTCGAGATGGGCCGCTTCGACCTGACCGTCGAGGCGGTGGATGCACTCGGCCTTCCGGCCACCGGGGCCGTCACGCTCGACATGACCGCTCCCGCCATCGCGCTCGAGCGTCTGACCGCTCCCTTCCTTCTGACCGGTGAGCCGCTCGACGCCGTACAGATCAGCTTCCTCTCGCGGCAGGGCAACGCGTCGCCGGGCTACGACGTGGGCGACTTCCGCAAGTGGGTGCTCTCGGACCCCGCGCTCCCCCTCGCCGCGGACCTCGGGGAGCTGGTCGTGCGCGGGACGATCCGGCTGCGCGCTCCCACGACGGAGGGCGGCCGATGAGCGGGACACGGACCGCGCTCGGTCTCGCTCTGGCCTGCGCCGTCGTGCTGGGAGCGTGCGACTCGGGGCCGAGCGGGCCGGGTACGCTCGAGGCGCGCGTGCAGGGCGAGGCGGTCGGCGCCGTCGTCCTCGAGGTGGAGGGCCGCGGGATCCGCGGCTTCGTCGGTCGAGGGAGCGCGCAGGTGTACTCCGCGGCCGTCCCGGGCCGGACCGACGTGCACCGGGTGATCCTGGTCGACCCGTTGGGCGGGGAAATCGCATTCGCCGTCGAGGTGGACGACCGCCGGATGGAGGGGCCGGTGGTGACGGTCGTCGAGGCGGCAGGGGCGGACGACGAGCGCATATCCGCGGGGTCCGTGACGGTGAGGGTCGAGCGCTGACACACTCGCTTGCCCGCCGTTTTCCCATACGCCACCTTACGCGGGCCGTCTTCCGAACCCTACCGGGTTCAGGCGCGGCCCGCCGGAAGCGACGAACCCTCGAACTCTCTGGCCGCCGCGAGGCGGGAGCCGCCCATGACCGCTGCGACGTGGATCACCATGATCGTCGTCGTGACATTCGTCTGGGGCGGCTTCTCCGTGGTCCTGCTCACCGCCGTCCGGAAGGAATCCGGAAAAGGCGAAGGGGCATGACCGGCCTGCACGCGACCCTCGTGCAGGCCTCGGCGGCCGTCTAACCCGACCGGACGCCCGTGCCCCGACGCAACGACCTCGAAAGCATCCTGATCCTCGGCTCCGGACCGATCGTCATCGGTCAGGCGTGCGAGTTCGACTACTCGGGCACCCAGGCGGTCCGCGCCCTCAAGGAGGAGGGCTACCGGGTCATCCTGGTGAACTCCAACCCCGCCACGATCATGACCGATCCGGGCGTGGCGCACCGGACGTACATCGAGCCGATCACGGCCGAGTGGGTGGAAAAGGTGATCGAGCGCGAGAAGCCGGACGCACTCCTCCCCACGATGGGAGGACAGACGGCGCTCAACGTGGCGATGGATCTGTATCGCTCGGGGGTGCTCGAGAAGCACGGCGTGGAGCTCATCGGCGCGAACGAGACGTCCATCGAGAAGGCGGAGGATCGCGAGAAATTCGCCGAGGCGATGCAGCGGATCGGGCTTCCGGTCACCACGGGCGGATTCGCGCGCACCCTTGAGGAGGCGCTCGAGATCGTCGAGTCGACCGAGTACCCGTCGATCATCCGGCCCTCCTACACGCTCGGGGGAACCGGGGGCGGGATCGCCTACAACCGCGAGGAGTTCGAGGTGCAGGTCCGCAAGGGACTCGACGCCTCGCCGATCACCGAGGTCCTCATCGACCGCTCCATTCTCGGCTGGAAGGAGTACGAGCTCGAGGTCGTGCGGGACGGAATCGACAACGTGATCATCATCTGCACGATCGAGAACCTCGACCCCATGGGGGTGCACACCGGGGACTCCATCACGGTCGCCCCCGCGCAGACGCTCTCAGACGTCGAGTACCAGGCGATGCGGGACGCCGCGATCGCGATCATCCGCGAGATCGGCGTGGAAGCGGGCGGGTGCAACATCCAGTTCGCCGTGAACCCCGAGGACGGCGAGCTCGTGGTCATCGAGATGAACCCGCGTGTGTCGCGCTCGTCCGCCCTCGCGTCCAAGGCGACCGGCTTCCCGATCGCGCGGGTCGGCGCCAAGCTCGCCGTAGGGTACCACCTGCACGAGCTGCCGAACGACATCACGGAGACGACGCCGGCCTCCTTCGAGCCCGTGCTCGACTACGTCGTGGTGAAGCTGCCGCGCTTCGCCTTCGAGAAGTTCCCCGAGGTCGACGACACGCTGGGCGTCCAGATGAAGGCCGTCGGCGAGACGATGGCCATCGGCCGGACGTTTCGGGCCGCCTGGCAGAAGGGGTTCCGGGGGCTGGAGATCGATCGCGCCGGTTGGATGACCGGCGCCACGCTCGAGGACGACGGGCTGGAGTCGGACGAGCCCGCCCGCATCCTCGGTGCGCTCCGCCGCCCCACGCCGAACCGGCCCTTTCAACTCCGGCGAGCCATGGAAACGGGGATCCCGGTCGAGGAGATCTACGAGGCGACACACATCGATCCGTGGTTCCTGGACCAGCTTCAGCAGATCCTGGAGTGGGAGCGCCACTACGCCGACGCGCCCGAGGTGACGCCGGAGCTGATGCGCGCGATGAAGCGCGAGGGCTTCTCCGATCGGCAGCTCGCGGAGCTGCGCGGCGAGGACGAGGCGGCGGTACGAGAGCGGCGGTGGGGGTGGGACATCCGCGCGACGTACAACGTCGTGGACACGTGCGCGGGCGAGTTCCCGGCCCAGACGCCGTACTTCTACTCGTCGTACGAGGACGAGACCGAGAGCGTGCGTTCGGACCGCGAGAAGGTCGTCGTGCTCGGCAGCGGCCCGAACCGCATCGGGCAGGGCGTCGAGTTCGACTACTGCTGCGTGCAGGCGGTGCTCGCCCTGCGCGAGGCCGGATACGAGACCATCATGATCAACTCGAATCCGGAGACGGTGTCCACCGACTTCGACGTCAGCGACAAGCTCTACTTCGAGCCACTCACCCTCGAGGACGTGCTCGAGGTTCTCCACCTCGAGCAGCCCAAGGGGATCATCGTCCAGCTCGGTGGGCAGACGCCGCTCAAGCTCGCGCACGCGCTGGAGGAGCTCGGCGCTCCCGTCCTCGGGACGTCCGTCGACGCGATCGACCGAGCCGAGGATCGCGACCGCTTCGACGAGGTGTGTCGCGTGATCGGGGCCAGGACGCCGGACAACGGAATCGCGACCAGCCGCGAGGAGGCGCTCGAGGTGGCGGACCGGATCGGCTTCCCGGTGCTCGTGCGTCCGAGCTACGTGCTGGGTGGGCGTGCGATGCGGATCATCTACGACGAAGAGTCGCTCGAGCGCTACTTCGAGGAGGCGGTGCAGGCATCGCCGGACCACCCCGTGCTCATCGACTCCTTCCTCGAGGACGCGTTCGAGGCCGATGTCGATGCGCTGAGCGACGGCACCGACGTGGTGATCGGCGGCATCATGCAGCACATCGAAGACGCGGGCGTGCACTCGGGCGACTCGGCGTGCGTCCTGCCGCCCTACCTCCTCTCCGCCGACGTCCTGGCCGAGATCCGGGAGCTGACGCGGAAGTTCGCGCTCGAGCTGGGTGTCGTCGGACTCATGAATGTCCAGTACGCAATCCGGGGCGGGGAGGTGTTCGTCCTGGAGGTCAACCCGCGCGCCTCGCGGACCGTGCCCTTCGTGAGCAAGGCGACGGGCGTGCCGCTTGCTCGCCTCGCGGCGCGGATCATGGCGGGGGAGCGTCTGGTGGACCTCGACGTGCCCGAGGAGCCGCCCGTGCCCGGGATCGCCGTCAAGGAAGCCGCGTTCCCCTTCTCCCGCTTCGATGTCGACGTGCTCCTCGGACCGGAGATGCGCTCGACGGGCGAGGTCATGGGCTTCGACGACTCGTACGGGATGGCCTTCGCCAAGGCGCAGATCTCCGCGGGCAACGTGCTCCCCGAAGAGGGCACGATCATCGTCACCGTCAACGAGCGCGACCGCGACACCGTGACGCCTATGTTGCGTAGACTGCGCGACCTCGGCTTCGACCTCATGGCGACCCGCGGCACCCAGGCCCACCTGCAGCGCCTGGGCGTGCCGTCCCAGCACGTCGACAAAGTCGGAGAAGGGCGGCCGAACATCGTGGACCACATCGTGACCGGGGACATCGCGCTGCTCATCAACACCCCGCTCGGCAAGAAGTCGCAGTACGACGACTACGCCATGCGGCGGGCGGCGATCACCTACAGTGTCCCCTACCTCACGACGATGTCGGCGACCTCGGCGGCGGTCGACGCGCTCATTGCGCTGCGCGCGCGGACGCGCGAGGTCCGGTCCATCCAGGAGCGTATCGCCTCCGTTCGCGAGACCGCCGGGGCGGCCTGATCGGGCGGCCCGAGCGCGCGCGGACCGGCTTCTACCTGCACCCGGCTTCGCCGCTGCACGACACGGGGTGGGG
>JANQME010000383.1 GCA_028280205.1 Longimicrobiales bacterium | reverse complement strand
CCCACCGGCCAGCCTCGACGGACACCGAGCTCACCGGCGACCTCGGTGCCGGGCTCGATGGGGCGAACCGGACGCGTGGGAGAGGCGAGCCTGCTCCGTCATGAGAGCTCGGCCCACCTGGGTGCCTGGCGCGGGAGCACGTTCGCGGAGCTGCGGAGCAGCTGGCTCGTGCAGCTTCCGGGCGTGCTCGGCGCGAACACGCTCGAGGGGTCCCTGGACGCCGCCGCTCGGTTCGGAGCGACCCCCGTTCAGCGCCTGTACTTCCTCGGCGGCCCGAATACGCTCCCGGGACACCGCTGGAGACGGTGGGCGGGGACCGGCGTCGCGCTCCTGACCGTCCGGTCGAGTCGCGAGATCGCGGGGCCCGGCCTCGGGGCGGAGGCCTTCCTTTCGGTTGGGCTGACCGCGGGCTCCGCAGCGGGATCCGAGGCATGGGGAGTGGAGAGCGGCGGGCCGCCGCGCGCCTCCGTGGGCGTCGGCGTGACCAGCCTCGGAGGGATGATCCGGCTGCGGCTTGCTCGAGGCATCGGGGACGGACGCACCGCCCTCTTCCTTGTCCTGGATCCGTCGATGCGGGACCTCTTCTGAGCTCCCGGTGCCGGACGGTGGTCGGTCGTACCCGCCGCAGAGATGCGCCGCTTCGTCACCCGCAACAGGGGTGGCAGAGCCGGTCTGCGGGGCGTATCACTCAGCTTCGGTACCTACTTCGAGTCAGTCCGAGGTTCTCGACATGCGCGCACGTATCCTCACCGCCTCCGTAGCACCCCTGCTCGCCGGAGCCGCGCTGATCGCTTCCTTCGATCACGTCCTCGCCCAGTCGGCTCCGTCTCCCGAATCGTACGCCTCGCTCGAGTGGCGCCACATCGGTCCGGAGGGCAACCGCTTCAGCGCGGCTGCCGGCATCCCGGGCGACATCGCTACGTACTACGTCGGCGCGGCGTCGGGCGGCATCTACAAGACGACCGACGGTGGTGTGCACTGGAACGAGATCTTCGACGATCAGCCGGTGCAGTCGATCGGCGCGCTCGCCGTCTCGCCGACGGATCCGAATGTCGTCTGGGCCGGCACCGGTGAGGGCAAGATCCGCTCGCACATCTCGGTGGGGCAGGGCGTCTACAAGTCGATCGACGCCGGCGAGACGTGGACGCTGGTGGGGCTCGAGCAGACTGGGCGGATCCCGCGCCTCGTCATCCACCCAACGAATCCGGACATCGTCTACGTCTGTGCGCTCGGGCACGCGTACGGACCACAGCAGGAGCGCGGTGTCTTCCGCACGGTGGACGGCGGCGAGAGCTGGGAGCACGTGCTCTTCATCGACGAAGACACGGGCTGCTCGGACGTTGCGATGGATCCGGTGAATCCGCGCGTCCTCTTCGCGGGGACGTGGCAGCTCATCATCCACACGTGGGGGCGGTACTCCGGCGGCCCGGGCGGTGGTCTTCACGTCTCCCGCGACGGAGGCGACAGCTGGGAGAAGCTGAACGGTCCCGCCAACGGGATCGGGCTGCCCGAGCGGCCGGTCGGGAAGGTTGCGGTCGCCATCGCACCGTCGAACCCCGACCGGGTGATTGCGATGTTCGAGACCGGAGACGGGATCCCTTGGGACGGCCGGGAGACCGAGGACGGTCAGGTGTGGACGTCGATGGACGGCGGTCGCACGTGGGATCTGATCTCGCGCGATCGCAACGCGATGGGGCGACCGCACTACTACTCACGCGTCGTCATCAACCCCGGTGACGAGGAGGAGGCGTACTTCCTCACCGCCGGCTTCTCGCGCTCGACCGACGGAGGCAGGACGCTCGTTCAGATCCCCCGCCCCGAGGCGCCCGGGGGTGACCACCACGATATGTGGATCGACCCGACGAACCCGGACCGCATGGTCGTCGCGCACGATCAGGGGCTGTCCATCTCGATCAACCGAGGCAAGACCTGGTTCCGCCAGCGTCTGACGAACGCGCAGATGTACCACGTGACCGTGGACAACGCGATTCCGTACAACGTGCTCGGCAACAAGCAGGACGAGCCCACGTACCGCGGCCCGAGCAACTCGCGCATCATGGGCCAGAGGCGCATCACGGGCATTCCGCGGGGGATGTGGCACCACGTCGGCGGTGGCGAGTCCGGCTGGGCCACGCCGGATCCCACGGATCCGAATATCGTCTGGTCGTCCGCGTCCGGGTCAGGCATGGTCGGTGGCATCGTCGTGCGCTACGAGGAGGACCGCCGGCAGTATCGGCACGTGGAGGTCTGGCCCGAGCAGAGCCGGGGTGCGGCGCGCGACGTCCGCTTCCGCTTCATCTGGGACGCACCGATCCACATCTCTCCGCACGACAACGAGACGGTGTACGTCGGATCGCAGCATGTGCACCGCACGCGCAACGGCGGCCAGAGCTGGCAGGTCATCAGCCCCGACCTGACGTGGGACGACGAATCCCGGCAGATGCTCTCGGGAGGCCTGACCGGCGACAACATCGGAGTCGAGTACGCGGGCACCGTCTTCGGCATCACCGAGTCGCCGATCGAAGCGGGCATGATCTGGGCAGGCACGAACGACGGGAAGCTCCACCTCACACGTGACGCCGGCGGCTCGTGGACCGAGGTGACCGAGAACATGCCGGGCCTGCCCGAATGGGGCGCCGTGCGCAGCATCGCGGCCTCTCGCTACGACGTCTGCACGGCGTACGTCGCCGTGGACGGGCATCAGGTGAACGTGCGGGATCCGCATGTCTTCCGGACGCGTGACTGCGGGGCGTCGTTCGACCGCATCGTCGACGGGATTCCCCCATCGATGCTCAGCTACACGAAGGTCATCGCCGAAGACCCGAAGCGTCGGGGCCTCCTGTACGTGGGCACCGAAAACGCCATCTACGTCTCCTTCAACGACGGCGACGACTGGCAGACGCTGCAGAACAACCTCCCCGCTGCGCCAGTCTCCGGGATCGTCATCCAGGAGCACTTCAACGATCTGGTCGTCGGCACGTACGGCCGCGGCTTCTGGATCCTCGACGACCTCGCACCGATCCAGCAGATGACGCCGGACGTCATCGCCTCGGGCTCGCACCTCTTCGAGCTGCGCGATGCGTACCGCTTCCGCCCGATCACGCCGCCCTCGGTCCCGTACTCCGATCCGACGGAGGGCCGGGATCCCGAGTACGGGGCCTCGATCAACTACTGGCTCGGCGCCCCGGCGTCGTCCGCGCCGACGGTCGAGATCATCGACGGTACGGGTCAGGTCGTGCGCACGCTGACGGGAACCAACCACGCGGGGGTGAACCGTATCCACTGGGATCTGCGCGACGAGCCGAACGGACCGATCCGGCTGCTCACCTCCCCGATGTACGCCGACCACATCATGGTCGGGGACGAGGGACGTCCGGCTCCCGGCGGGAGCCAGATCTCGATCCTGATGCCTCCTGGGCAGTACACCGTCCGTCTCGACGTCGACGGTGAGACCCATGAGCAGCCGCTCACCGTGATCAAGGACCCGCACTCTGCGGGCACCGAAGCCGACATCCGCGTCCAGATCGCCTTCCTGCGTGAGGTTCGGGAGGACGTCGTGCGCGCGGGTGAGGCGGTGCATCGAGTCGAGGCGATGCGTGTGCAACTCGCGACCGTGAAGCGCTTCGCAGAGGAAGAAGCCCTCGTGCAGTCGATCGAGGAGGTCGAGGCCGGACTCGTCGAGATGCAGATGGAGATGGTCGACCTGCGGCTGACGGGCCGTGGGCAGGACGGAGTGCGCTTCGGCGCGACCCTGCTGCAGAAGCTAGGCTACGTCAGCAACGGGATCTCGGTCGCGGACTTCCCGCCGACGGACCAGGAGGGTGAGGTGAAGGTCCTCTTGAACGGAATGCTGACCGACTACATCGCGCGGCTCGACGAGTACGTGAGCGACGAAGTCGACGAGCTCAATCAGATTCTGCGCGCGCGCGGCATGGTGATCATCTCGGACGGCCCGCAATAGGGGAGCGTCCTCGCCTACCCGTATCGGGCGTCGATCGCCCGACGGATCTGCTCGAGTGATTGGCCCTCCTGCACCCGCCGATAGACGAGCTTCGCTTCTCCCTGGCAGATCGCACAACCCATCGCCATGCCACCCTGGTGGAAGCACGTCAGGAGCGAGCGGTAGTGGGGCATGACCGCGCACCCGCACCCACATCCGATGCCGTCCGCGATGTGGGCGACTTCGCGGATCATGTCGTAGATCTGGTGCGTTTCCGCGGTGAAGCCCGGGAGATCCTCGGCGGTCAGTACGTCACGACCGTCGATCTCCGGCCGCGGCTCGGGGTGCTTGATCCAGCCGCGGAGGTCGTGGGGGGTGGCTGCGACGATCAGGATTCCGACCGGAAGCCCGCGAACGAATGTCCTTCTATCCATCGGTCCAGCTCCCGCCGCTCGGCGGCGCAGGGGTGATCGTGATGTGCGCGCCGTTCACGGACTCACGGCTCGGGAGGTGCGCCTCATGATCCGAGGATCCCCCTCACCTTCGGCGCGTTCGCTCCAGAGTACGGTTGCCCCGTCCAGTGCCAACAGCAGGTCGGGGCGGGTGGCGGTGGCCCCCGCCTCGCTCAGGTGGATGAGCGGTCCGAAGCTGGCCCCACCGTCCTCCGACGACACGTATGCGATCCGCGGTCGGGCCAGAGTCCCGTCGTCCCAGACGATCGCCACGCGCTCGCCGTCGACCGCCATGCGGACGTGGGCCGGCCGGGAGAGCTCGGCGATCGAGATCGGGTGGTACGTGGAGAAGGTGTGGCCCCCGTCGTCGGACCGCGCGTACCGCACGCCCGCCTCTCCTTCGCGGCCGCTCCACCACGTGATGTGGACACGCTCCTCATCGTCTACGGCGATCGCCGGACCGGCGTCGGGGCAGCGGTCGAACACCCAGCCGTCGTCCCGCACCGTCGTGGGCTCGTCCCAGCTCTCGCCACCGTCCGTCGATCGGGAGATCACGATGTCGCGAACCCCACCGTCGAGCAGCTTCCGCCATACGACGAAGACCGAGTTCTCCGTCGAACCGAGCGCGACGCGGCAGCACTCGCACGTCGGCTCCACGTCGACGGGCGATACGTCGGACCATGTGCGCCCACCGTCCGTCGAGCGCGTCACCACGGCCGTGATCTGACCCTGGTCGGCAGCGGGGCGACCGTCCAGCCACGCCGCGAACAACGTCCCGGCGGACGTCACGTGGAAGGCGTGTCCGAAGCGATAGCCATCCAGAGCATCGCCCGCGCCGACGCTGACCGGCGTGGACCAGGTCATCCCACCGTCGGTGGAGCGGACGAGGCGAAGGCCCGACTCGGCCCATGCATCCCTCGGATCCCCTGTGGCCACGTATACGAGGTACTGACTCCCGTCGGGCGCCCGACCGAACTGGGGCGACGACTCGGGCGAGACGATCGGGTAGGCGTCCGGATCGTCGATGACCACACTCCCACCCCCGGGGTGCGTCACCGACAGGACGCCGGGGGAGCCATCGGGTCGACTCGTGACCCACGCGACGACTTCGGAGCCGTCCGGTGTGAGGGCCGCGGAAGTCGCAACCGATTGAACGAGCTCGGCCGGGACGACGGTAGGTGCCCCGAACTCCGCCACTCGGGGAGCGTCGTCGGTCGCCGTCCCGCAACCGGCGAAGGTGACGACGGCGCACAACGTCGCGGCCCGTCCGATGGGTCGTGGAATACGCGATCTGCCGTCGGCGAAGGTCATGGTGCTGCCTCGTTGAGGAGAAGGGTCATGGGTCACCCCTTCTGTCGGCCGAAGCCTCGAGCAGGGGACGGATGTCGTGTTCGATTTCGAGGGTCACG
>JANQME010000341.1 GCA_028280205.1 Longimicrobiales bacterium | reverse complement strand
CGTGACCGGGCCGCCGCCGCTCTTCCCGGCGAGGAGGTTCGCCCAACTCGTCTCAACGTCGTTTCCGACGGGACTCACCAGCCCCATACCCGTCACGACCACGCGCTTCGGCATCTCGGCGTCGCTCATCGGTTCTCCGTCCCCCCTCGGCCCGCCTTCGTGCGCCGGGGCCTACCCGGCGACGGGCTCTACTCCTCGGCGTTCTCCTTGAGGTACTTGATGGCGTCCCCGACGCTGCGCATCTGCTCAGCGTCCTCGTCGGGAATGTCGATCCCGAACTCCTCCTCGAACGCCATGACGAGCTCGACCGTGTCGAGGGAGTCCGCGCCCAGATCCTCGACGAACGAGGCGTCGTCCGTCACCTTCTCGGGCTCGACACCGAGCTCGTTGATGATGATCTCACGGACCCGCGCCTCGGTGGGTTCGCTCATGTCCTTCCTCCCTGGAAGTATTGGGGTTGCTGCGGATACGAATGAAAACGGCGGTTGGCCACGGGACTACATGACCATCCCGCCGTCGACCGCCAGAACCTGGCCGGTAATGTAGCGCGCGCCGGGTCCTACGAGAAACAACGCCGCGGCCGCCACGTCCTCCGGACGGCCGAGTGCTCCGAGGGGGATCGACTCCCTCAGCGACTCGACCTGGCCTTCGTCGAGCGCTGCCGTCATGTCCGTCTCGATAAAGCCGGGCGCGATCGCGTTGCAGCGCACCCCTCGACCCGCGAGCTCCTTGGCGACGCTCTTCGTAAGCCCGACCAGCCCGGCCTTCGACGCCGCGTAGTTGGCCTGCCCGGCGTTGCCCATGAGTCCGACGACCGAAGTGATGTTGAGGATCACCCCGTCACGCCGCTTCATCATCCCGCGGGTGACCGCACGCGTGAAGTTGAAGGCCCCCTTGAGGTTGGCAGCGATGACCTCATCGAATTCCTCATCCTTCATGCGGAGGAGGATGTTGTCCCGCGTGATGCCCGCGTTGTTGACCAGGATCCCGATGGGCCCCGCGGAGGCCTCGACCGCCTTCACGGTGGCGTCGACCTGTGCGGGGTCGGCGACGTCGCACGCATACCCGGCGTGTCCCGCTCCGGGGAGCTCGGCTGCGGCCCGCTCGGCCGCCTCACCGTTGCGCCCGACGATCGCCACGACGATGCCGGCGTCGGCGAACGCCGCGGCGATCGCGTGTCCGATGCCTCGCGATCCGCCCGTGACGACGGCCACCGTGCCACGTATATCCGTCTCGCTCATCGCGCCTCCAGCCGTTCGAAGTCGTCGGGCTCCCCGGCGTACGAGGACCGAACCCCGCGGGCGTTCCGGCGATTGAGCATGGTGAGCACCCTGCCCGACCCGAGCTCGAGAAAGTGGTCGACGCCCCCATCCACCATCGCGGTCACGGCGGCGCTCCAGCGCACGGGCGAGGTGAGCTGGGCCACGAGCAGCTCGCGGATGACCTCGGCTTCCTGAACCGCCCGGGCGGTGGTGGCGGAGACGACCGGATAGTCGGGCTCAAAGAACCGAATGGTCTCGAGATGGGTGCGGAAGCCCTCCGCGGCCGCCTCCATGAGCGGCGAGTGGAACGCGCCCGAGACGTTGAGTCGTACGACCCGTTTGGCGCCCGCTTCGCGCACGAGCTCCATCGCCTGGGACACACCCTCGACGTCGCCGCTCACCACGACCTGGCCGGGGGAGTTGTAGTTGGCGGGCACGCACACGCCCTCGTCCACCCGGTCGCAGACGGCTGCCACGGCTTCGTCGTCGAGTCCGAGCACCGCGGCCATCGTGCCCGGTCGCTCCACACCGGCCTCGTGCATCAGCCGGCCGCGCACGCGGACCGCCCGAAGCGCATCCTCGAAGGCGAGGGTGCCGGCGGCCACGTGTGCGCTGAGCTCCCCGAGCGAATGACCCGCCGCGAAGGCGGGCCGACCGAGCCGATCCCCAAGCACGCGCAAGGCGGCCACCGAATGCGTCAGCAGCGCGGCCTGGGCGTTGTCCGTGGAGGTGAGCTCCTCCTCGGGCCCCTCGGCCATGAGTCGGGAGAGCGGGAAGTCGAGGATCTCGTCGGCGGTGCGGAGGATCTTTGCCGCAGCCGCCTCACGCTCGGCGAGCGCAGCGGCCATCCCGACGTACTGCGATCCCTGGCCGGGGAAGAGGAGAGCGAGAGACATGGGATCGTGTCGTACGGATCAGAGTCGGAGGGTCATGGCGCCCCAGGTGAGGCCGGCACCGAACGCGACGATGAGGACCGTCGAACCCGGCCCGACGATCCCCTTCTCGATCGCCTCGTCGAGCGCCACGGGTACCGTGGCGGAGCTCATGTTGCCGTACACGTCCACGTTGACGTAGACCTTCTCCATCGGGATGCCGGCATACTTGGCCGTGGCCTCGATGATGCGGATGTTGGCCTGATGCGGGACCAGGAGATCGATGTCGGCGGCGGTCAGCCCGGCCTTCTGAAGGGCGATGTAACACGCCTCCGACATCGAGCGAACCGCGTTCTTGAAGATCTCGCGCCCCTGCATGCGGAGCAGGTGCCGGCCTTCGTCGAGGACGGTCTGACTGA
>JANQME010000322.1 GCA_028280205.1 Longimicrobiales bacterium | reverse complement strand
TTCGCCGGCCCGCTCCGAGAAGGTGAGCGCCAGCGCCTCGACCTGCGCGGCCCGGCGTCCGGCCTCGAGCAGATCCCGGCGGAGCTGCTCGCGGCGGCGCTCCTGCTCGGCCTCGATGCGCGCCAGGTTCTCGTCGCTGGCGACGTACGCCAGCCCGTGCGGGATCAGGTAGTTGCGCCCGTACCCCGGCTTGACCGTCACGACGTCGCCTTCGTCGCCGAGATTCGGGACGTCCCGCTTCAGAATGAGCTTCATGATTCCTCCGACTCGTATCTCAGGTGGCCAGTGAGCCGGCCCGCTCGCGCAGGTCCAGCCAAGTGTCCGCCACTCCCAGAAGCACGGCGAATCCCACCACGACCGGAGCCGCGAAGAGGATCCCGAGCCCCATCATCACATATCCGAAGAGCGAGAAGCCCCCGCTCACGAAGAGGCCGACCGCAAGGCCGCGGACGGCGTAGAGCGCGGCCATGAAGACCGCCACGTTCGCGCCCAGCCGGCTCACCCCCTCGCTCGCCCAGCCCGCCACGAGCGCGAGGCCTCCGATCATCAGCCACACGAGGTGGTCGTTGAACCGGAACCCCGCCACGGGCGCGAGTCCGTCGTCGGTTCGATGGACCAGGCGGACGTACAGCCACCAGGCGACGGCGAGCGCCGCCATCGTCTCGATGGCCAGCAGCGCCGGGAAGACCGTGACCTGCGCCTCGACCGTGCGGTAGATGGCGCTCACCAGCGCCGGCGACGGCGCCCGACCGTCGCGCAGCACGGTGATCGCGTCGAGCCAGGTCGCGAAACCCGCCCGCAGGCGGTCGGATACCGTCCAGTCGATGACGTCCCAGGCGCCCGCACTCGAGACGAGAAAGGCGCCGAAGACCGCGGCCGTGCCGGCGATGGACACGAGCGCCCTCGACGAGAGCCGCCAACCCGGTCGCGCGATCGAGACGGCGGTGAAGACCCCGCCCGCGATCAGCGCCCACGCCCGCTCGGCGTACCACATTCCGTCGCGCGGGCCGAGGAGGACGAAGAGCATGGCCACGACCGTCGCCACGAAGGTGCCGACGCTGCGAATGCCTCCCATCCCCACCAGGACCAGGAGTGGAATCGCGACGAGCGCGGTGGGCTGAGCCACGGACGTCGCGAGGGCGATACCGAGCAACGCGCCGGCACGCAGCCAGCCCCGCCGACGCTCCCCGCGAGCGTCTCCATCCCGTTCCCCGCTCGAACGCACCGAACCGCCTCCTTGGAACCCGCTCAGCCGTCCTGCCGCCGCATGTACGGCAGCAGGGCGAGGTACCGGGCACGCTTCACCGCCTGCCCGAGCTGTCGCTGGAAGCGCGCGGTCACCTTCGTCGTGCGCTTGGGCAGGATCTTCCCCTGCTCCGTGATGAAGTGCGAGAGCGTGCCGACGTCCTTGTAGTTGAGGAGCTCGATGCGGGGCCCCTCCATCCGGCGACGGCGTCCCCGAGCACCCGAGAACTCCACGGGCGCCGTGGACGAGGAGCCGTCCTCCTCCTCCTCGTCGTCTCGCTCGTCGTCGTCCTCCTCCTCCTCGTCCTCGTCGTCCTCTTCGTCGTCGTCCCGGGCTCGGACCGGCTCGTCTGCGACGATCGAGTTCCCGGTGGTCGGCTCCCCCTCGTTGAGCACGAGGAGGTAGCGCATGACCTCGTCGTCGAGCTTGAGGAGCCGTTCGAACTCTGGAAGCGCGTCCGCGGCCGCCGTGAACTGCGCCACGACGTAGTAGCCGGTCGACTGCTTGGCGATGGGGTAGGCGAGCTGCCGGTTGCCCCAGTGATCGACGGCGGAGACCTCCCCGCCGTTCGAGGTCGCGAGCGCGTGGAACTTCTCCAGCTTCGCGTCGGCGGCGCTCTCGTCGAGCGCCGGGTCCAGAATGTACACGACTTCGTACAGCCGCATGTTCGATTCCCTCGGTCCGTGGTCGAGAACGGGCCCCGGCGACCGAGCCTCGGCAGCGACGAGGGACCGGTCCGGAGCGGGACGATTGTCGGGTGCGCCGTCAGGCGCAGCTCATGAAGGTAGTGGAATCGGTTCAGGCCACCAGCGCCTGCTGGATCGCCGCGATCAGCGCCGGATAGCGCCCGAAGCCCCACCGGGCCTCCTCGACGTCGATGCGCTCCCGATTGGTGTGGGCGAACCGCTCCTCCCCGGGTGCGAAGCCCACCG
>JANQME010000283.1 GCA_028280205.1 Longimicrobiales bacterium | reverse complement strand
CTCCGTCCGTGGGCGGAACGGGGGTCGTCTACGCCTACGAGCGTGGAGGCGACGGGTGGAGCCTCGATGCGACGATCGAGCCGCCCGCGCAGACCGGCGCACGGGCGTTCGGCAGCGCCCTGAGCCGCCGAGGCGATCGCCTGCTGGTGGGTGCGCCCGCCGCGGATTCGGCCCGTGGGGCTGCGTACGCGGTACACCGCACGTCCGGCGGAGGCTGGGGCGCGCCGTCGCCGGTCGAGCTTCCTCCCGAAGCGCTGACCCCGCGGGCGGGAGCGGGAACCAGGCTCCTCCTCACCGAGGACGCGGCGTTCGTGGGCGCCCCCGGCGCCGGTGTGGGCGCGCTCCTCGGGCCGTCGGCTTCCGGGAGCTGGTCCGCCGCGGGGGCGCTCCGACCGTCCGACGGTCCGCGCGGCTCGCGCTTCGGCTTCTCCCTGGCGGCCGTCGACGACGAGCTCTGGGTCGGCGCACCGGGCGCGTACGGGGCCGACGGCCGTGTCTACCGCTTCGTACCCGACGGCGAGGGTACGTGGCGGGCCGCGTCCCGGGTCGATCCCGACGAGACCGAGGGCCGGACGTGGCCGCTCGGCTTCGGCTACGCCCTCGCCGGGACGGAGGGTCGGGTCGTCGTCGGCATGCCGACCCGCGACTTCGGCGAGGGCCGCGCCATGGCCTTCGAGCGTTCCTCCGGCGCGTGGGCCTCGAGTCAGATGCTCGAAGGACGCATCTACCGCATCGGAGCCGCGCTCGAGACGGGCACGCGTTGCCAGCAGGGCCGGATGGCCGACTTCCCGTGCACGAACATGGAGCTCGTGGCGCATATGCCGGTCGACGATCTCGGCGGCGAGCGGGGCGTGTGGGTGAACGACGTCTGGGGGTGGATCGACCCCGAGACGAACCGGCGCTACGCGCTCGTCGCGCGACGGGACGGCGCCTCGTTTGTCGACGTGACCGACGCCAGCGCACCCCGGCTCGTGGGGAACCTGCCCCGCACGGTCGGCTCCAGGCCCTCGGTCTGGCGGGACATCAAGGTCATCGGCAATCATGCCTACATCGTCTCCGACGGCGCCGGGGCGCACGGCATGCAGGTCTTCGACCTGACCCGCCTGCGCGACGTCGGCGGCGCGGCGGTCGACTTCGAGCCGGACACCACCTACCACGAGATCTTCAGCGCCCACAACGTCGTCGCCGACACCGTCACGAAGTTCCTCTACATCGTCGCAGCGAACAGCGGGGGCCAGACGTGCGGCGGCGGGCTGCACATGGTCGACGCCACGGACCCGGAGCGGCCGACCTTCGCCGGCTGCTACCACGACGCGAGCAGCGGCGGGCGCGGCTACACCCACGACGCGCAGTGCCTCGTCTATCGCGGCCCGGACGACGACTACCGGGGCCGCGAGCTGTGCATCGGCTCGAACGAGTCGGAGCTCAACATCGCGGACGTCACGGACAAGTCGGATCCGCGCACCGTCGCGCGGGTCAGCTACCCGAACGTCGCGTACGCGCACCAGGGCTGGTTCGACGAGGATCAGCGGTACTTCTACATGAACGACGAGGGCGACGAGACGGCCGGCAACGTCGACCGGACACGCACGCTGGTCTGGGACCTCACCGACCTCGACGACCCCATCCTGGCACGGGAGTACTTCGCGCCCGTCCCGGCGTCCGACCACAACCTCTACATCGCGGGCGACCGGATGTATCAGTCGAACTACGGCAGCGGCCTGCGGGTCCTGGACATCAGCGACCGGGAGAACCCGCGCGAGATCGCCTACTTCGACAGCGCTCCGTACAACGAGAACGAGCCCGGCTTCAGCGCGACCGCGAGCGGCGCGTGGAGCAACTATCCGTTCTTCCCCGACGGTCTGGTGATCTTCACGAGCGTGCGTGAGGGCCTGTTCATCATGCGGGTGTCGCCGCCCGTGAGTTAGGGGGAGGAGCGCGGGCGGCGAGGAGCACGTGAGCTGGCAGCCGCCCTTCCTGGGCGCGCTCCTCGCCGCCGTCATCGTCCTGCTGGTATCCGAGCGCGTACGGCTGGACGTCGTCGCGCTGGGCCTCATCGTCGTGCTCGCGGTCAGCGGCATCCTGACGCCCGCCGAGGCGGTGGCCGGCTTCGGCGACACCGTCGTGCTCCTGATCGCGGCCCTCTTCGTCATCGGCGACTCGCTCCAAGCGACGGGCGTCGCACGGGCCGTGGGGGACTGGATCCGGAGAAGGGCCGGCGGGGGAGAGCGCCGCCTCATGGTCCTCGTGGCCGGGGCGGCGGCCGCGCTCTCGGCCTTCATGAGCTCGACCGGCGCGGTCGCGGTCTTCATCCCCATCGTCTTCCGACTCGCCGATCGCTCGGGCGTCGCGCCGTCCCGCCTCCTCCTTCCTCTGGCGTACGGCGCGCTCGCCGGCGGCACGCTGACCCTGATCGGGACACCGCCGAACCTGGTGGTCAGCACCCAGCTCGAGCAGTCGGGGTACGCCCCCTTCGGCTTCTTCTCCTTCACGCCCGCGGGCCTCGCCGTCCTCTCGGTGACCCTCCTGTACCTCGTCGTCTACGGACAGAAGCGGCTGCCCGACAGACGGACCGGCGCACCGGTCGAGGGTGAGACGACCATCGAGCGACTCTCCCGCGAGTTCGGCGTTCGCGATCGGGTGCGGGTGCTGCGCGTCGGACACGGGTCGCCGCTCGCCGGACTGACGCTCGGCGGCGCCGAGCTTCGCTCGCGCACCGGCCACTACGTGCTCGCCATCGAGCGACGCGATCGACTGGGTCGTCGCTACGCAGTGCCCGGACGGCCGGGGACGATCCTGCGCGAAGGAGACGCGCTCCTCGCACTCGCGGACGAAGGTTCTCACCGAGCCTCCGGGCCGGAGCCGACCCTCTCCACCGCGGAGCTCGGGCTCCGGGTTTCCGGTGAGGACGATCTGGACCGCGTCATCCTGCAGGAGCTCGGAGTCGTCCCCGCGGCCGTGCTCCCCGATTCCTCCCTGATCGGACGGACGTTGGCCGAGAGCGCCTTCCGGGAGCGATACGGCCTGTGGGTGCTCGCGGTGCGTAGAGGTGACGAGCTCCTCCGGGACGACCTCGCGGACACGAAGCTGGCGTTCGGCGACAGGCTCCTGCTCGGCGGCCGGTGGGCGCAGATCGATCGCATCCGACAGGAGATGGGCGACCTCGCCCTGCTGCGGCTTCCCCGGGAGCACGCCGATGCCGCGCCGAGCTATCGCAAGGCCTGGCTCGCCGTCGGCCTCGTCGTGCTCATGCTGTCGACGATGACGCTCGGTCTTCTGCCCGCGGTGATCGCCGTGCTCCTGACCGCCGTTCTCATGGTCCTGGGAGGGTGCCTCGACATGCGAAGAGCGTACGCCGCGATCAACTGGGAGAGCATCGTGCTGATCGCCGGTATGCTGCCCATGGCGCACGCGCTGGAGAAGACCGGCACGCTCGCCCTCATCGTGGACGAGCTGGTCGGAGCCGCGGGCCCGCTCGGACCGCGCGCCTTCATGGCCGGCCTCTTCGTCCTGACCGCCTTCTTCAGCCAGTTCATCTCGAACACGGCCACCACCGTCCTCGTGGCCCCCATCGCCGTGGGCGCCGCGGGGGCCCTCGGGGTCTCCCCACGCCCGCTGCTCATGATCGTGGCCATCGCCGCGTCGGCCGCCTTCGTCACGCCGGTCGCGTCACCGGTCAACACCCTCGTTCTGGGCCCCGGCGGCTACCGGTTCCGCGACTTCGTCAAGCTCGGCCTGCCGCTCATCGTCCTGACGCTCGTCACCTCGCTCGTCGTCGTGCCGTGGCTCTATCCGCTGGAGGGTGGATAGCCCCGGCCCGGCCGAGCCGCTCCTAGCAGCGGGCCAGGGCCTGCCGGACGCCGGCGCTCACCTGCGGAACGAGCAGGGCCGACGTCCGCGAGACGATCATGGTGTCCCGAGCGGCCCACACGTGGATGCCGTCCCGTGCCCGAACGATCTGCGTGAACACCACGAGCGTGTCGCCGTCGAGGGCGCGCACGCTTCCGCTCAGCACCAGGCACGCCCCGAAGGCCGAGCGCGCGCCGGAGAGATCCTCGGGTCCCGCAAGCGTGCCCGTGCCCGTCGGGCCGACGACTCCGAGCGAGCCCCGGAGGTCCGTCGTCAGGGCGGTCGTGAGCTCGTCGGCCAGCGTGGCGGAGGCGCGCTCCGAGATCGGCTGGCCATCGGTTTCGTGCGCGAAGAGCGCCAAGGTCGGGGGACGCGCCCCGAAGCTTCGGAGTCCGGCCCATCCGGCCAGGAGCGCCAGGGCGGTGAACCCGACCGCGGTTGGGGCCCGCGGAGGACGACTCCGGCGCGCAGGGGGACGCGCGTTCAACCTGAGGCCCCGCCTCGGGATCGTTTCGACGAGCTGCGGGTCGCCGCCGGCCCGCTCCAGGGTCTTGCGGATCTCGCGCACGGCGAAGGCGATCCCCTGCTCGTACTCCACCTTGCCATCCGGCCAGAGGACGTCCTTGATCTCCTCGCGCCCGACGACCTGCTCCGACCGTGCCGCGAGGAGGGACAGGAGGGTCGAGGGCTGCGGCGCGAGCCGCACGGTGGCGGCCGGGCCACGCACCTCGCCGCTCCGGGGGTCGAACGTCACCGTCCCCAGCTCGACCGGACCCCGTGGTGCTTCACGGCCGCTCACGATCTCCTCATGGCGGCTCATGATCTCCTCATCGTTTGCTCGTTCCTCGCGCATGGACCCCGTCGGGACGGGGCGCTCACCTTGTCTCCGTGTCCCGCCGGAGTCGGTCGTGCCGGAGGGCCGCAGGACGTCGATCTAAGCACCGACCCGGGAGGTGGCGCAATGGCGAAGCAAGGCGGCGAGGATGTGGCGAGGAGGCGGTTTCTGTCGGTGATGGCGGCTATGGGCGTACCGCTCGCAGTGTCCGACCCGCTGGCCGGAGCGCCGGTCCGGCGCACCGAGTTTCCGCAGAACGAGTTTCCGCAGAACGATGCAGCTCGAGTCCGGGAGATCGTGGGCGTCTCGCACTCCAACGCGGAACGAGTCCGCGAACTGGTGCTCGAGCAACCGGCGCTCGCGAAAGCGTCCTGGGATTGGGGATTCGGTGATTGGGAGACCCCGCTCGGTGCGGCCTCACACGTCGGGCGTCGCGAGATCGCCGAATTCCTCATCGCGCACGGGGCCCGGCCCACCGTGTTCTCGGCCGCCATGCTGGGGGACGTCGACACCGTGAGGGCGTTCCTCGTCGCCGACCCCGATCTGCATCGACTCCACGGCCCTCACGGCATCTCCCTGCTTCGACACGCTCGCGCGGGCCGCTCCGAGGCCGAAAGGGTCGTCGACTACCTGCTGGATCGCTTCGGGCCCGAAGAGGGTCCGTTCGCCTTCCCCGGCGACGCCGACGTCGAGGCCCGATACGCCGGCCGTTACCGTCTGTCGACGGAACCCCCGACGGACTTCCACGTCGCCGTGCGGAACGACTTGCTGCTCGTCGGTCCGGACCCCGAGCCGTTCACTCGGGTCCTCGAGGTCGCGCAGGACGTCTTCCACCCGACCGGGGCACCCGCCGTCCGCCTTCGCTTCGAGATCGTGGAGGGACGTGCGCGAGCGCTGGTCGTAGAGGACGGATCGGTTCGAGCGAGGGGGTTGCGGGTCGGTTAGCGGTCGCCGCGGGGAAGGGACCGGAGCTCGAGTATGCGGATCGGATCACCGAGTGGTGGTTGGAAGCCTCGTGGCGCCGCAGCGGCGCTCGAGGTGTACCGGACCCGCTCCCGCGATGGCTCACCCGAGCCCGGTGGGTTGCCGCTCAACCCCGGGGACCGTCCCACTCCCCCACCC
>JANQME010000264.1 GCA_028280205.1 Longimicrobiales bacterium | reverse complement strand
GGCGCCTCCGAGGGCCTCGCGGTGCACGCGGTGGCCCTGGTCGAGAGCGAAGGCGCGGACGGCGTACGGCGAGGCGGCGTCCCGGAGAGCTGACATGGCCGAAGTCCTCGCATGGATGAACGGCCTGCCACATCCGCTGGTGTACGTCGCGCTCGCGGCGGGCGCGGCCATCGAGAACATCGTGCCGGCGATTCCGGCTGACACGTTCGTCGCGCTCGGGGGACTCCTCGCCGGAGCGGGCGACCTGCAGGCCCGCTGGGTCGCCCTCGGGACCTGGTCGGCGAACGTGGCGGGCGCGTGGGTGGTGTACCGCCTGAGCTGGGCGCACGGAGCACCCTTCTTCCGGGCGGGGTGGGGTCGGTACCTGGTTCGGCCCCACCAGATGCGCCGAGTCGAGACGTTCTACGAGCGCTGGGGCACTCCGGCGATCTTCGTGTCGCGATTCCTGCCGGGCGTGCGTGCGGCCGTGCCCGTCTTCGCGGGGGCCACGCACCAGCCGTGGCCCCGATTCGTCATCCCGCTGGCGCTGGCGTCCGGCATCTGGTACGGCGGGCTTGTGCAGCTCGGGCTCCTGCTCGGGCACAACCTCGATCGGCTGGGGAGCGTGCTCTCCGGGGTGAACCGGACGCTGGCGGTCGTGGCGGTCGTGGTCCTCCTCGTACTCGTCGTCTGGTGGCTGCGGACCCGACATCCCGAGGCCTCGGACGCGGACGGGCGCGAGGGCGGGGGTGGGGCCGCACGGGAGGGAGAAGGGTGAGCGCGGCCGAACCTCCGCCGCGCGCGTTCCGTGTCGAACAGTTCGAGGACTACCTCACCTTCGAGCGCGGTCTCTCCAGGCGAACGGTGTCCGCGTACCGGCGGGATCTCGTGCGTTGCCTCGCCTGGGTCGTCGAGGCCGGCGCGTCCTCACCCGACGAGGTGGACACGGGGCTACTGCGGGCGTGGATGTACGACCTGAAGGCGTCGGGGCTGGCCGCCTCGTCGATCCGGCGCGCGCGCTCGGCGGTGCGCACCTACTTCGGCTTCCTCCTGGCCGAGGGAGCGCTCGAGTCCGACCCCACGGATCGGCTCGACGCCCCCCGCACCGAGCTCCGCCTTCCTGACTTCCTCTCTCGTGAGGAGGTGGAGCAGGTGCTCGACGCGCCGGACCCGTCGCGTCCGCTCTACTGGCGCGACCGCGCCGCCCTCGAGTTCCTCTACGCGACCGGGGTCCGGGTCTCCGAGCTCGTGGAGCTGCGACTGGCGCACGTGGACCTGGACGAGCGGTTCGCCCTCGTCTTCGGAAAGGGCTCCAAGGAGCGGTTCGTGCCCGTCGGCGCGCCCGCGCTGCGCGCGCTCGAGCGCTACCTCGGGGAGGTGCGGCCGCGACTCGACACGGGGCAGGGGGAGGGGCGGGTCTTCCTGAACGCGCGCGGCCGCCCCATCCGGCGGGAATCGATCTGGGCGCTGGTGCGGGACTCGGCCCGCCGCGCGGGCATCGCGCGGCCGGTATCACCCCACACGCTGAGGCACACCTTCGCGACCCATCTGGTCGAGGGCGGAGCGGACCTGGCGGCCGTACAGGAGCTGCTCGGGCACGCGGACATCTCCACGACGCAGATCTACACGCACCTCGATCGGGCATACCTGCGGCAGATGCATCGCCGCTACCACCCTCGGGGCTGACCGTGGCTCATGCCGGCTCCGGGCCATGACCCGGAGCGGCCGGACTACCTCGGGTGGCTCGCCTCTCCTGGCGGCGCCGGCGTCGGCGGCGCCTGGGTCGCGCCGGACCGTCCATCCACCGCGGCGAAGAGCTCGTCCTGCGAACCTGTCGTCTGCAGCAGCCGGATCGCTTCGGCGAGCACGGGGTCGCGTTTGGTGCGCACCTCCACCTCGGCGGCCACGTCGTTCATCCGCTGCGCGGTCGCGATGTCGACGCGCCAGCGCAGATACGTCCGCACCTCGTTTTCGTCGAGGAGCGTCGTCTGCAGACCCTCGTCCCGCAGCGCGACGATGAATCCTTCGAGCTGCTCGTCGGAGACACCCCCACTCCAGCCCGCGTCCTGACCGCGCTCCTTGGCGACCGAAAGCCCGAACTCCGCGATGCGCAGGCCGAGCGGAAACTCCTGCAGGTTCGACGCCCGGATGAACTCCTGCTCCTTCGTCGTGAGTGTGTCGTCCCGGATCGTAAGATCGGGAAAGATGCCGCCGCCGGAGATGAGGCTCCGTCCGGCTGCCGTCCGGACGCGCGGCAGCTCTTCGACCGCTTCCGACACCGGCACGCCCTGACGGTCCCGCTCCCGCTGGAGCGACCGACCGAGGGGGGTCAGCCACGCGCCGGTCGTGAAGCGCAGCCGGCGTCCGTGCGGGAGGTTCATGACCGTCTGGACCACACCCTTGCCGAAGGTGCGCTGCCCGAGCACGACCGCGCGGTCGTAGTCCTGAAGGGCCCCGGCGAGGATCTCCGCACCGGAGGCGGTGAACTCGTCGACCAGGATCACGAGGGGCAGCTCCGGGACGAGCTGCGGCCAGCGGTCTCCGTACGATTCGGTCTCCGGCTCGGCGGCGTCGACGCCGGGCACGCGCTGGACCGTGCTGGCCAGCGTCGAACCCGGCTTGAGGAAGAGGTCCGCGAGCATGAGCGACTCGTCGAGGAAGCCGCCCGGGTTGCGCCGCAGGTCGATGATGAGCCCGCGCCGGCCCGCCAGCTCGGCGAGCGCCTCGTTCATCTCTCGAGCCGCGTTGCGCGCCACGCGGTCCATGATCACGTAGCCGATATCGCTGTCGAGGATCCCGTAGTCGACGGCGGGCACGTGGACCTCGGCTCGCGTGATGTCGTAGGCGATCGGCTGCTCGTACCCGGACCGCTTGATCCGGACCTCGACGCTCGTGCCGACCGGCCCGCGGATCGAGTCCGCCGCCATGTCCGTGCCCCACTCCGACGCGTCGTGCTCGTCGACCCCGACGATGACGTCGCCGACCGAGATGCCGTGCTCGAACGCCGGGAAGCCGCGGAAGACGGCGGTGACGGTGATCTCCTCGTTGAGCAGCGTGATCTGAAGCCCGATCCCGGAGTAGTTGCCCGTGGTGTCCTCCTCCCACGCCTCGGCCTCCTGAGGGGTGAAGAGCTCGGCGTACGGGTCGTCGAGCGCGGAGATCAGCCCGTCGATCGCCGCTTCCCAAAGCGCGGAGTCGGCGAAGGAGTCCATGTGCATGCGCGAAATCGCGTCCACCGCGCTGGCGAGGACGTCGACCTCGGGCGAGCGTTCCCCGGCGCGACCGAAATCCTGGGCGGCGAGTGGGGCCCCTCCCAGGAGGAGGGCAGCCGTCAGGGTGGGGGCGAACCTCTTCGTCATGCGGGATCTTCCGGATCGGAGAAGAAGATGGTGCTCTAACCCCCGCGTAACGGGAGGCGTTCCGCTCCCCGAGGGGTATCTTCAGAAGGTCGGATCCGAGCGGGTCCGCCTCTACGACCGATACGACGGCCATACGGATGAATCAAGCTCATTCGGGGGCACCTCTGCGCCTCGCGCTCGCGCAGCACAAACCCGTGAAGGGGGACGTCACCCTGAATCTCGACGCCGTGCGCGCGGTGGTCGCCGATGCGGGTCCGAGCACCGACGTCGTCGTCTTCCCGGAGGCGTCGCTCTCGGGGTACTTCCTGGAAGGCGGCGTGGCGGAGGCGGCGCGCACGGCCGAGGAGGTCGCCGAAACGCTCGGACGCCCGGTCCCCGACTCGCCGGACGTCGTCGTCGGCTTCTACGAGCGCCGTCGTCGGCGCCTGCACAACAGCGTGGCGTACTTCGAGGCCGGCACGGAGCGCTTCGAGGTCCGGCACGTCCATCGCAAGCTCTTTCTGCCCACGTACGGAGTCTTCGACGAAGCCCGCTTCGTGGAGCCGGGGACCGACGTTCGCGCGTTCGACACGCGCTACGGTCGGATGGGCATGCTCGTGTGCGAGGACGCGTGGCACTCGATGCCGGCGACGATCCTCGCGCTCGCCGGGGCCGAGCTCCTGCTCGTCGTGAGCGCGTCTCCGGCTCGGGACTTCGCGCCTTCGTCGGAGGGGCGCCCCGGCAACCTCGAGCAGTGGGACCGGCTCGGGCCGACGATCGCGTCGGAGCACGGGCTCTTCGTGGCGATCGCCCAGCTCGCGGGATCCGAGGGTGGAAAGCTCTTCCCCGGCGGCTCGGCGGCCTTCGGTCCGGACGGACGGACGCTGGCCCGGGCGCCGCTCTTCGACGCGTGTGTCACACCGATCGTCCTCGACCCGGGGGAGCTCGACCGGGTCCGCTCCGCGACGCCTCTTCTCTCGGACCTGGAGCAGGCACTCCCGCACCTCGAGCGCTCGCTCGACGTGGCGCTCGGACGGAGCTCCGGCCCCGAAGGCGTCGCCGGCGAGTCCGGGCCGGCCGTTCCGCTGGTGGGGCGGGGGGCGGAGGCCGAGGGCGGACCGCCGCTTCTGGACTCCGGAGTCCTCGAGATGGATCTCGAGCTCGTCGAGCGGACCCTGGTGGAGTTCATTCGCGAGGAGGTCGTCCGAAGACGCGGCTTCGAGCGCGTCGTGGTGGGGGTTTCGGGCGGCGTCGACTCGGCGGTCTCGCTCACGCTCGCGTGCCGCGCGCTGGGCCCGGAGAACGTGTACGGCTTCCGGCTCCCGTACCGCACCTCCAGCCCGGAGAGCACGGAGCACGGCGGGCTCGTGCTCGAGGCGACCGGCGCGCACGAGCGGACGCTCGACATCAGTGAGCCGATCGACCGCTATGTCGACACGTACGAGCCGGACATCACACCGCTCCGCAAGGGCAACCTCATGGCGCGGCTCCGTGCCGTGATCCTCTTCGACCAGTCTGCACGCCTCGGCGCCCTCCCGCTCGGGACCGGCAACAAGAGCGAGCGTCTGCTCGGCTACTTCACGTGGCACGCCGACGATTCGCCGCCGATCAACCCGATCGGCGACCTCTTCAAGACGCAGGTGTGGGCGCTCGCACGGCACCTCGGCGTTCCGGAGTCGATCATCGAGAAGCCCGCTACGGCCGATCTCGTGAAGGGCGTCACGGACGAGGACGAGATCGGCGTCTCGTACCACACGGCCGACCCGATCCTGCACTGGATGATCCGCGGCCACGACGCCGAAGCGCTCGAGCGCGCGGGCTTCGACGTGGACGCCGTGGCGGTCGTCCGGAAGCGCCTCGAGTCCACCCACTGGAAGCGCGAGCTGCCGACGGTCGCGGTGCTCTCGTCGAGCGCGATCGGCGAGTTCTACCTGCGCCCGGTCGACTACTGATCCGGCGGCGCGGCCACGACGCTCGGACTCCGTTCCCGGGCGCGCACCGGGGGTCAGACTGCGCCGGTCACACGACGGCGGATCTGCTCGAGCATCGGCAGGGGCGTGAGCTCTCCGTCGATGATCGACGCGAGCTCCTCCTCGCGGCGCCAGTGGGCCTCGAGCTCGGCGAGCTCCAGCTCCAGCAGGTGCTGCTCGTTGGACTCGTTGGCGGCGATCTCGAGGGCGATCCCACCGGTGCGGCCCAGATCGCCGATCCGCTTCCCGTCCTTCACCACGATGCGCGCGAGGTCGCGGGTCGAGCCGGCCTCCTGGATGAGCCGCGTCGCGGTCCGCACCCGACGCTCGGATGCGCCCGCGAAGTGGTGGTACGCCAGCACGCGCCGTAGCGTGCGGTCCGCTTCGTCTCCCGTAAGGTGCAGCCCCGCATCACGATACAGGCCGCACTTCGGGCAGCGTGCCACCACCTCGATCTCCCCCGGTACCCTGCCCGGAAAGAGCCCGAAGGAATTCCGGTCGCGGTACGGGAGGGTGCGGAACGCGTGTCCGCAGTTCTCGCACCTCTGCTCGCCGCGCCACGCGGCGGTGCCGAAGCGGAGCCAGCGCGCGCCGTCGCGTACGGTCTCGCCGCCGTGGCTCATGAGGAGCCAGACCCCCAGCATCGAGACGGTCCCCGCGGCCCAGCCTCCGGCGACGACCGCTCCGGCCGCGACCGTACCCGCCAGACCGAGCTTGTCCCAGCTACGACGCCGCGCGGCGAGCTCGCGTCCGTACCGCCACCACGCCTCCTCGGTCAGCTTCGCCTTGCCCACCCTGACGATCTCGAGCTCGCCGTCGCGCAGGAGGGCGATGTTGTCCGTCTGCGAGAGGAGACGCGCGCGGTCGGTCGTGAGCTTCTCGAGCTCCTCCAGCGCCTCCCAACGCTCCTCGATCGGGAGCAGGGACCACCGACGGCAGGCGCGGCACACGGTCCAGAGCCGTCCGCGCGCCGGGTCGAAGGCGAGGCGACGACCTCTCGGCACGTGCTCGAGCTGCTCGTTCTCCTCGAACGGGGCGGAGCAGACGAGGCAGTGCGTGTACACGAACCGGTTCTCCTCGGCGGTGCGGAACGGGGCCGTCCGGCGGGGCGGGTGCGAGCCCACGGCGACCGGGCTGTGCCCGAGGCGCCGTACACACGAGAATACGTGCCGGATCCGCATTCCCTTCGCCGTACCCGCGCTCGCATGCTCCTCGTTCTCGACAACTACGACTCGTTCACCTTCAATCTGGTTCAGCTCCTCGGCGCGCTGGGCGCGGAGCCGGTGGTGGTGCGCAACGACGAGCGTTCGGTCGAGGAGCTCGCCGCGATGGAGCCCGAACGGATCGTGGTCTCGCCCGGTCCGTGCACGCCCTCGGAGGCCGGAACCAGCGTCGACGCGTTCCGGGTCCTGGGAGGGGAAGGGATCCCCATGCTGGGGGTCTGCCTCGGGCACCAGAGCCTGGGCGAGGCGTTCGGGGGCCGCACGGTGCGGGCCCGCCGAACCATGCACGGCAAGACCGGGGAGGTCCGTCACGACGGCGACGCGCTCTTCCGCGGCATCCCCTCACCGTTTCGGGCCGCGCGCTACCACTCGCTGGTCACCGACCCGCACGTGCTGCCGACCGAGCTCCGGGCGGTCGCGTGGAGCACCGACCCGGGAGACGAGGAGGAGATCCAAGCCATGCGCCACCGCACGCTCCCGCTCTGGGGCGTGCAGTTCCACCCCGAGTCGTGGTTCGGCGACCACGGGGCACGGGTCCTCGAGAACTTCCTCGGCCTGCCGGAACGCGGTTGACCCTCCGCGACGGGTTCCGGTAGCTTACCCCGCGTGATTTTCGCGACTGCGCCCCGTCTCCCGCGCGCCCCGAGCGCGTTGTGAGCGGCCAGGTTCTCGGCATCGTCCCGGCCCGGCTCGCGTCGACCCGCCTCCCCCGAAAACCGCTCTACCCGCTGCTCGGGCGTCCGCTCATCGAGTGGGTGTGGCGACGCGTGGAAGGCATGTCCACGCTCGACCATGCGGTGGTTGCCACGGACTCCGACGAGGTGGCCGAGGTGTGCCGGGCCCTGGGCGCGCCGGTCGAGCTCACCTCGCCCGACCATCCGTCGGGCACGGACCGCGTCGCCGAGGTGGCGGAGCGTCCGGAGTACCGACGCTTCGATTTCGTGGCCAACGTCCAGGGTGACGAGCCGCTCCTCAAGGAGGCGCACCTCGCCGCCGCGATCGACCTGGTGCGCGAGAAGGCGTGGCAGGTCGGCACCTGCGGGACGCCGCTCCTCTCCGACGAGGCGCGCAAGGACCCGTCGGTCGTGAAGGTCGCGCGGGCCTCGACGGGGCGAGCGCTCTACTTCTCGCGGGCCTCGATCCCCTACAAGCGCGACGGCAAGCCGGCGCCCGAAGAGCTCGAGCGCGAGCCCTTCCTCCGCCACATCGGGATCTACGCGTATACGCGCGACGCGCTGGCCGACTGGGTCGCGCTCGCGCCTTCGCGCCTCGAACAGCTCGAGATGCTCGAACAGTTGCGGCCCCTCGAGGCGGGGCTGCGGATCGGCGTCGCCGTGGTCGGCGCGGCCGACCCCGGCGTGGACACCCCGGCCGACGTGCTGCGCATGGAAGAGCGACTGTCCGACGTGAACGCCCCCACTTTCGCCTGACGGAGCCATGACCGCACCGGATCGGCCGACCAAGTACATCTTCGTGACCGGAGGGGTCGTCTCGTCCCTCGGGAAGGGGATCGCGGCCGCTTCGATCGGCCGGCTCCTCAAGGAGCGCGGGCTGCGCGTGACGCTCCAGAAGTTCGACCCATACATCAACGTGGACCCGGGCACCCTCTCGCCGTACCAGCACGGCGAGGTCTTCGTCACCGACGACGGGGCCGAAACGGATCTCGACCTCGGGCACTACGAGCGCTTCATCGACGAGTCGCTTTCGCAGGACAACAACATCACGACCGGCCGGATCTACCAGACCGTCATCGACAAGGAGCGCCGAGGGGACTACCTGGGCTCGACCGTGCAGGTCATCCCTCACATCACCGACGAGATCAAGGCCGCGGTCTCGCGCCTCTCGGGAGAGCACGACGTCGTGATCACCGAGATCGGAGGGACGGTCGGCGACATCGAGTCGCTCCCGTTCCTGGAAGCGATCCGTCAGTTCCGGGGCGACGTGGGTCGCGAGAACGCGATCTTCGTCCACCTCACGCTCGTGCCGTATCTCGCGGCCGCGGGTGAGCTCAAGACGAAGCCGACGCAGCACTCCGTCCGCGAGCTCATGGAGATCGGGATCCAGCCGCACGTTCTGATCTGCCGCGCCGAGCAGCCCCTCTCCAAGGAGATCAAGCGCAAGATCGCGCTCTTCACGAACGTCGAGGCGGACGCGGTGCTCGAGTCGCCCGACCTCTCGACGATCTACGAGGTCCCGCTCGCGCTCAAGCGCCAGAAGGCCGACGACGTCATCCTCGCGCGCCTCGGGCTGCGGGGGCTGCCCCAGCCCGACCTGAGCGAGTGGACGGACATGGTTCGGCGCGTTCAGCACCCGGCCTCCGGCGAGGCGCGCATCGCGGTCGTCGGGAAATACACGGCCCTCGTCGACGCCTACAAGTCGGTGCAGGAAGCGCTCATCCACGGTGGAATCGCCAACGACGTGAAGGTGAGCGTCGAGTGGCTCCTCTCCGAGACCTTCGAGGACGGGGAACGCGTGGAGGGGCTCGCCGACTACGACGGCCTTCTCATCCCGGGCGGCTTCGGGCAGCGTGGCGTGGAGGGGATGCTCGAGGCCATCCGGTGGGCACGGGAACACGAGCTGCCCTTCTTCGGCATCTGCCTCGGGCTGCAGTGCGCGGTGATCGAGTTCGCCCGGAACGTCTGCGGCATCGAAGCCGCCAACTCCTCGGAGTTCGACGAGGACTGTACCGATCCGATCATCGCGCTGCTCGACTCGCAGCTCCAGGTGACCCGCAAGGGCGGTACGATGCGACTGGGCGCCTACCCCTGCGTCCTCGCCGAAGGGAGCCGGGCGCGACAGATCTACGGCGTCGACGATATCTCGGAGCGCCATCGCCACCGTTGGGAGGTCAACAACGCCTACCGAGACACGCTCTCGGCGCACGGCCTGACGATCAGCGGTACCTCACCGGAGGGCGGACTCGTCGAAATGGTCGAGATCTCGGATCACCCCTGGTTCGTCGCGGGGCAGTTCCACCCCGAGCTGAAGAGCCGTCCGACCCGCCCGCACCCGCTCTTCGCCTCCTTCATCGAGGCGGCGGCGCGTCACGCGCGCCGCGAGTCCGGGCAGCCCGTCGAGCAGCCGGTCGGCGTCTGAGGGCCGGAATCTCGACGCGTGTTCGACGACTTCTTCCTCATCGCGGGTCCGTGTGCGCTCGAGGACGACACCCTCAACCTGCGCGTCGGCGAGGCGCTCGCCGAGCTGTCCGCGGCGTCCGGTCTTCCGCTGGTCTTCAAGTCTTCGTTCGACAAGGCGAACCGCTCGAAGCTCGATTCGCCGCGCGGCCCCGGTCTGGAGGAAGGGCTGAAGCGGCTCGAGACGGTGCGCAGGGACACGGGGCTTCCGCTGCTCACGGACATCCACGAGCCGCATCAGGCAGGACCGGTCGGCGAGGTCGTCGACGTCCTCCAGATCCCGGCCTTCCTCTGCCGCCAGACCGATCTGCTCGTCGCCGCCGGCCGGACCGGCCGGGCGGTGAACGTGAAGAAGGGCCAGTGGATGGCACCCGAGGAGATGGCGGCGGCGGTCGCGAAGGTGAAGGCCTCCGGTGCCTCGGAGGTCGCGGTGACCGAGCGCGGCACGATCCACGGCTACGGTGACCTGGTGGTCGACATGCGCTCCTTCGCGCGAGTTCGGGCCGCCGCCGGCGTCCCGGCCGTGTTCGACGGAACCCACTCGGTCCAGCGTCCGGGAAAGGCCGCGGGATCGAGCGGCGGCGATCCCGAGCACATCCCCGCGCTCGTGCGAGCCGCGGTGGCGGCCGGCTGCGACGGGCTCTTCCTCGAGACCCACCCGGATCCTCCGAGCGCGCCGTCCGACGGCACGAACATGCTCCCGCTCGCGCGCCTCTCCGCGCTCGTCGACGAGGTGCTCCGCATCCGTGAGGTGCTGGACCGATGAGAGCCGATCCGATCCCGACCGAGCTCGCCGCCCGCGTGCGCCTCGTGATCTTCGACGTCGACGGCGTGCTCACCGACGCCGGCGTCTACGTGGGCGAGGACTCCGACGGACGCACGGTGGAGCTGAAGCGCTTCGACATCCAGGACGGAATCGGGATCAAGATGCTCGGCTGGGCCGGACTCCAGGTCGCGATCGTGTCCGGACGCGTGTCCGAGGCCACCGCGATACGTGCCCGCGAGCTCGGGATCGAGGCGTGCTATCAGGAGCCGGATGCGCACAAGCTCGTGGTCGTCGAGCGCCTCCTCGAGGAGCGGGGGATCGAGTGGGAGGAGGTCGCCATGATCGGTGACGACATCCCCGATCTGGCGGTCATGCGGCGTGTGGGGCTGAGGGCCGCGGTGGGCAACGCCACCGCCCCGATGGTCGCGGTCGCGGACTGGCAGGCGACGCGCTCCGGGGGTCACGGCGCAGCCCGTGAGTTCTGCGACGCGCTCCTGTCGGCCCGAGGCGTTCTGGACGAGGTGGTCGAGCGGTACGTGGAGGAGCGGAGCCGGACGTGAGCGACGACGACGCCCTGATCGCCGAAGGGCGCCGCGTCGTCGCGATCGAGACGGCCGCGGTCGCGGCGCTCGAGTCCCGTATCGGGATCGAGTTCGCACGCGCCTGTCGTCTCGTGGCCGAGGCTCGGGGGCGCATCGTCACATGCGGCATCGGCAAGAGCGGCCACATCGCTCGGAAGCTCGCGGGCACGCTCACGTCCACCGGCACGCCGGCCATCTTCCTGCACCCCGTCGAGGCGCTGCACGGGGACCTGGGGATCGTCGGGCGGAACGACGTGGCGATCGTCATCTCGAAGTCCGGAGCGTCGGACGAGCTGGCGGGGCTCATCGGCTACCTCGGTCGCCTCTCGGTGCCGATCATCGCCATCGTCGGGGCGTCCCGGAGCGCGCTCGGGGGACACGCCGACGTCGCGCTGGACGCGTCGGTCCGCGAGGAGGCATGCCCGATGGACCTCGCACCCACCTCGTCGAGCACGGCCGCGCTCGTCATGGCCGATGCGCTCGCGGTGACAGTTCTCAAGCTCAAGGACTTCAAGCCCGAGGACTTCGCGGCGCTCCACCCCGGGGGCGCCCTCGGCCGGAAGCTTACGCTCCGGGTGGCGGACGTCATGGTGGCCGAGGCGTACCCCGAGCTGCCGGAGGGCGCGACGATGCGTCTGGCGATCGGGCCGTTGGCGGAGATGCGGGGGACGGTCCCGATCGTAGACGGGGAGCGACGGGTGGTCGGCGTCCTCACGGCAGGCGATCTTACACGGCTGATGGAGCGCGATCCGGACTTTCTGGAGCGCGGCGTGGCGAACGTCATGACGCGGGAGCCCAAGACCGCCACCGCGGATGAACTTGGATCGGCCGCGGCGAGTAGGATGGAGGCCCACGGAATCATGGCGCTGCCCGTGGTCGGAGAGGCGGGAGTTCTGGAGGGCGTCGTTCACCTGCACGACCTGATGAGAGCCGGAGCCATCTGACGATGACGACTGGACAGAGAGCCGAGCGACCCGTGACGGCGTTCGCCGTGGCCGTGCTCGCCGTCGTGTCGGTCGCGGCGTGCGGGGGCGACATGGACATTCCGGTCGCGACCGAGGAGCTGCAGAACATGTCGGCCGACTACGTGGCGTACGGCATGACCACGTACGTGACCGCACACGGCGTCCGCGAAGCGCAGATCGAGGCCGACACGGCGTTCATCTTCGAGTCCGAGTCGACTGCGGAGCTCCGGCAGATGACGCTCGTCTTCTACGACGAGATGGGGAACGAGCGCGCGACCGTGACCGGTGTCGAGGGAGACTGGAACCAGGAGACGAACCGCATGGTCGCGCGCGGCGACGTCGTGCTCTTCGTCCACACCGACTCCAGCACCATCGAGAGCCCGGAAATCTACTACGAGCCCGACATCGACCGCATCTGGAGCGACTCGACGACGGTGCGGACGATGAAGGACGGTTCCGTGACGAGTGGAACGGCGTTCGAGTCCGACATGTCGTTCGAGAACATCGTCATCCAGAACATGCGCGGCGGGGTTCGGCGGGTTTTCTAGGAGGAGCTCGTGCTTCGCATGGGCCCCGTCGGCCCGAGGCGTACACTCGCCGTCCTGATCGCGCTGGGGGCGAGCGCCAGCGCGGCGGCCGGGCAGGAAGGGTGTGAGCTCGGGGGTCTCGGCAACGACATCGTGAACATCCAGACCCTCCCCGGACTCGGGCAGGTCACCTACATCACCCGGCCCCACTTCGTATGCGACGGCGGGGTGCAGATCTTCGCCGACTCGGCGATCGCGTACTCGGATCAGGGGTGGTCGCACCTGCTGGGGTCGGTCCGCTACGAGGAGGCCTCCCGGGAGCTGCGCTCGGACGAAGCCCGCTACTTCACGAACGAGGGCCGTCTGCAGGCCGAGGGCAGCCTGGTGGTCGAGGACGGCGCACAGGGCTCCCGGATCGAGCACGGCGACCTCGTCTACCTCCTGGAGACGGACTTCCGCGAGACCTCGGAGATGACGGTGACGACCGGGGCGGACGGCGTACGCCCGCGCGCGCTCCTGACGCCGCCCGAGCGGGAGCAGGCTCCGCAGGAGAGCGTCCCGGTGGTCGACTCGGTCGCCTCGGACACGGCGGTCGCTGTGCCGGCCGACTCGCTGCCTCCCCCGGAGGACTCCCTCCCCCCCGTGGAGGACCCGATCGCGGTTCTTGCGCCGGAGCCGGCCCTGCCCGACACCACCCCACCC
>JANQME010000251.1 GCA_028280205.1 Longimicrobiales bacterium | reverse complement strand
AGCGACGATGAGGCCTACTTGGCGGTGCTCGATCGTGCCCTCTCCACCATCAGTGGCTTTGCCCCGGGCGCATTGGTCGTTGCCCAGCCCCAGCGCGGTCCAGGCGGCCAGGCGGGTCGCGGCACGCACCGCCCGATCGAAGTCGGCCCGCCGGCCCGAGCCCACCGCCCGCCCGACCAGGATCTCGGTCGCGTGCGCGTACCCGTCCAGGAGGTACGCGCTCATCGAGACGAGCTGGAGGAGCACGTGGTTGGCCGCCAGGACCGCGTCGCCGAAGCGCGCGCCCTGGTTGGTGAACCATGCGAAGCCGAGGAGGAGGAAGAGCGTCCGGACCATGATGTCGGCGTTCGCCGAGAGCGTCCGTAGCGCCCGGTCCCGGTCCCGGACGCGCTGCCAGGGCACGAGCGGCTCGGCGTCGCTCCGACGCGCGCGCAGGATCGTGGCGATGCGGGCCAGCCCGTAGACGAGCGTGACCCACTCGGAGATCGCCGTGCCCATGGCGATTCCGCGCACGCCGAGTCCGAGTCCCGCGGCGAGTACGATGTCCAGGACGATGTTGAGCCCGTTGAGGAGGAGCTGCATGCGGAGCACCTCGCCGGTGCGGCCCAGTCCCACGAGCGAGCCCAGGACGGTGAAGGTGCCGAGCGCCGCCGGCGCCCCCCAGATGCGGAGGTCGAAGTAGGCTCGGGTGAGCGCCTCGACGCCCTCGGTTGCGCCGAGCAGTGAGAGGGCCGCCCACACGATCGGGCGCTGGGCCACGACCAGCGTCACGCCGATCCCTGCGGCGAGGAGGAGGGCGCGCACCAGCGTGGCGCGTACCTCGGGCTCGTCGCCGGCGCCGGAGGCCTGGGCGGTGAAGCCCGTCGTTCCCATGCGCAGGAAGCCGAAGCTCCAGTAGACGAAGTTGAAGACGAGCGCCCCGAGCGCGATCGCGCCGAGCTCCTCGACGGAACCCGTGTTCCCGATGACCGCCGTGTCCACCAGCCCGAGGAGTGGCACGGCCGAGTTCGCGAGGACGATCGGCCACGCGAGACGAAGGATCTCGGTCAGGTCAGGCTTCCTCGCCCGCCGGCCGTCACAGGCCCCCGCTCTCGGTCTCCGGCAGCAGGGTGAAGGGGTCGTCGACGCTTCCGGCACGGGCCTTCAGGTCGTCGAGCGCCGCGTTGAGGTCGCCCCCGTGCCCCGCCAGGAAGGCGTCGAAGTCCCGAAGGCGGTTGTAGTAGCGTACGCGCGACAGCAGGGTGGCGTTGTTGAGCGGCGTGTTGCGGAAGCCAGCGAAGGTGAACGCCTCGAGCTCTGGAGCCACCTCGTCGTCGAACCGCTGCAGCGCTCCGGAGAAGACGGCTTCTCGTTGCTCGACCTTCTGCTCGAAGGAGAGGTCGGGGTCGGCGTAGAGGGCGCGAAGCTCGGCCACGAAGGGATCGAGAAAATCGCTGAAGCGCTGGAAGTCCCGCCAGCGCGCCTCGGCCCGGCGGCACTTCACCGAGTCCGGGCCGCCGCCCTCGCGGGTGCAGAAGAAGCGCATCGCCGCCACCCGCCCCACGAAGTTGGCGAAGCTCTCGTTGAACGCGCCCTCCCCGGGCACCCAAAGGTGCTGGTGCGACAGCTCGTGGAGCACCGTCGTCACCACTTCGACCTCGTCGGTCTGCAGCGCCGTGGAGAGGATCGGGTCGTTGAACCATCCCAGCGTGCTGAAGGCCGCAGTAGGCCGGACCCAGGTATCGAAGCCTTCGGCCGCCAGGTCGGCCTCTTCGTCGAGCGCGTTCTGTAGCGAGAAGTGGCCCTTGTAGGGCACGTGCCCGACGATCGGGAACCACCACGTCTTCGGGACGAGCCGGTCCTTGTACGCGGCCGTGACGACCATCGCGAGCGTGTCGCGGTCGAGCTGGGTGTACATCGTGTACGACTGTCCGACGTCGATCCCCAGCTCCTCGGCCGCGAAGCGGCGGGCCTCGACGACCCAAGCCAGCTTGGCACGGGTGTCCGCGTCGACCGTCGAGTCGGACACGACTTCGTGGATCGGCCGTCGTGCGCGCAGGATCTTCGCCTCGGCGATACCCGCCTTCACCACGTAGACCGGCGAGCACGCCACGCAGCTCGCCACGAGCGAGACGGCGGCGAGGGCGAGGACCGCGCGAACGGCACGTCCTCGTCCGCGTCGCGTGCCGCGGTCCGGTGGGGGGGCGGTCGAAGTCACACCCGTGGTACCGGCCCCACCGCGTCCGGTTTCCCGGGCCCGCCCGCGGGCGGGCCCGGCCGTTCGGTCAGCTCCCGCCTCCGCCGATCTGACGCATGAGCGGTACGCCCCCCTCCGTGGGCACGTAGACCACCGAGCCCGGTGGCAGCGTGCCGAGCTGCTCGATGTACTTGAAGGTCAGGTACTCGGGCGTCAGACCCTCGGAGATGATCTTCTGTGCCTCGGCGATCCCGCGGGCCTCCTCGATCGCCTGCTGCGCGCGCTCCTGGATGATCTCGGTCTGGAAGCGCTCCTGCTCCACCTGCTGCTCCCGCTCCAGCTTCGCCTCGATCGCCTCGCGCACGCGCGGCGGTGCCTGGATGTCGCGCACGAAGACATCGACGACCTGGATCCGGTCCCCGGCCTTCGCCTGGATCGCCTCACGCATGTCGGCCGCGATCTCGCGCCGGTCGGGCGAGAAGATCTCGTTGATCGACTTCGTCGCGACCGCGTCCCGGACCCCGTTGCGCATCGCATTCAGGACGATGCTGCTCTTGATGCTCCGCTCGCTCCCGAGACGCTGGTACAGCTCGGGCGCCGCCGCGGGATCGAGGGTGAAGAGGAGCACGACCTCGAGCGACACGTTGAGCTGCTCGCTCGTCTGCGCCTCGATCGTCTCCACGCCACCGTCCGGTGGGTAGCTCTGCTCGCGGATCGACATCTTCTCGATCGAGGCGAGCGGGTTCACGACGTGCACGCCCTGCTCGAGCGGGTTCGCTCGTACGCTGCCCAGGAAGTGCTGGACGCCGACCTCCCCCACCGAGATGACGGTGAGCGCGTTTCCGAAGGCGAGCGCGACGCCCGCGAACATCAAGCCGTAGCCGAGGAGCCGGCTGGTACCGGCCGCGTTCGGTTTGCCGGTCGCCGGTCCCACGGTCCGGATCACGGCTCCGATGAGAATGACGAAGACCGCCACGACGATCTGGCCCATGCGTTTCCTCCCTCCCGGGGGCCCGGCCGGTCCACGGCGCGGGCACGTTCATGAGTCGTCCGGAATACGCGGCGACGCCGGCCCGCCTTCAATCGAGGAAGCCGCCGCTACGTATCCTCACCGAGGTACGAGCGCGCCTCGGGATCGACGGCGATCCGAAGCTCCACGAGATCCACGTCGGCCGCGATCTCCGCCGGCACTTCGTCCGCGGCCCGCCGGAGCGCGGCGGGAGCGTCCGCGCCGGAGACCACGAAAGTATGGTATCGCTGGCGGGAACCGCCGTAGCGTAGAGTGATGCGGAAATCCATGCCGAAAAGGTAACCGGGATAGATTCGACCCATGCAACAGCAGCCCGACGTGCCCGAGATCTCGCCCACCGAGCTCAAGAGCCGACTCGACGAGGGCGACGTCCCCATCCTGCTGGATGTACGCGAGCCCTTCGAGGCCGCCATCGCGGACCTCCCGGAGCACGGTCAGCACCGGATCCCCACGGGCGATCTGCCGGGCCGGATCGGTGATCTCGACCCCGGCGAGGAGGTCGTCGTGTATTGCCGGAGCGGATCACGCAGCGCGTGGGCGGTGGAGCTCCTCATGCACCACGGCTTCGATCGGGTGTACAACCTGCAGGGCGGGGTCCTCGGCTGGCGAAGCGACGTCGATCCCTCCCTCCGCAGCTACTGATCTCTCCCTTCATGCCGATCTCCCCGACCGCGCGAGGATCCGGGGCTGCGCTCCTCGTGGGCGCCGCCCTGGCGTTCGTCTCGTGCACCCCCGACGCCGGGACCGAACGGGAGACGTCGTGGCCCCTCTCCGAGATCGGCGAGGTGGCGGCCGCCGAGCCCGACGGGGCGGAGCCGGTCGACGGCGACGAAGCCGCCGAGGGCGGTGCGGTGGGCCCCGGCCCGGCTCGAGCCGATGACGTCGGGGTGGGCGGCACGAGCGCCGCGGCCGGGTCCAAAGAGGCTGCTGCGGCCGGCTCCGCGGAGGCCGCTGCGGCCGGCCCCGCCCCGAGCCTCCACGCCGCACCGTCCGATACCGGCACCGGTCCGTCGCGGCCG
>JANQME010000246.1 GCA_028280205.1 Longimicrobiales bacterium | reverse complement strand
CGGCCGCGAGGAGTTCGTACGCATTCTGCGCGAGCCCAAGAACGCGATTCTCGAGCAGTACCGTGCGCTCGTGGAGACGGAGGGCGGCTCGATCACCTTCACGGAGGACGGGATCGAAGAGGTCGCGGCGATCGCCATGCGGCTGAACGAGCGAATGGAGAACATTGGTGCGCGCAGGCTGCGCACCGTCATGACGACGCTCCTCGAAGACATCATGTTCGATCTTCCGGAGGCCTCGAGCGACGGAATCCGTGTAGACCGCACGTTCGTCCGGGAGCGCCTGGAGAAGCTCGCCGAGGACGAGGATCTGAGTCGGTACATCCTGTGAGTCGGGGCGGGCCCGACCCGGAGCGACGCACCCGAACGGAGCACGCATGACCGAGCTGAGAAAGACGCCGCTGTACGACGAGCACGTGGCGGCGGAGGGAAAGATGGTTCCGTTCGCAGGCTTCTCGATGCCCGTGCAGTACCGGACCGGTATCACCGTGGAGCATCGGGCGGTGCGCGAGGCGTGCGGGCTGTTCGACGTTTCGCACATGGGCGAGTTCGTCGTCCGGGGTCCGCAGGCGCTCGAGCTGGTTCAGCACGTCTCGGTCAACGACGCCGCCGGAATCGAGGTGGGTCAGGCGCAGTACTCCGCGATGTGTCTGGAGAACGGTGGCGTCATCGACGACCTCATCGTGTACCGCTTCCCGGATCGGTACATGCTGGTCGTCAATGCGGCGAATCTGGAGAAGGACCGGACCTGGCTCGAGAAGCACGCTCGGGCGTTCGACGTCGAGATCGAGGACGCTTCGGACCGGACGGCGCTGCTCGCGCTGCAGGGGCCGGAGGCGCGAGAGGTGCTCCGTCCGCTCGCCGACATCGACGTGGACGACGTGCACTACTATCGCTTCCTCGAGGGCAAGGTCGCCGGCATCGAGGCAGTGATCAGTGGTACCGGCTACACCGGCGAGGACGGCTTCGAGCTCTACGTGCCGGCCGACCGGGCCGCGTCGCTCTGGCGCGAGCTGCTCAAGGGCGGGAGCGGTCACGACCTGATCCCGGCGGGGCTCGGAGCCCGCGACTCGCTGCGGCTCGAGGTCGGCTACGCCCTGTACGGCAACGACCTCGACGAGGAGCACACCGCTCTGGAGTCGGGGCTCGGGTGGATCACCAAGCTCGACAAGGGCGACTTCGTCGGGCGCGAGGCGCTCTCGGCGCAGAAGGAGGCGGGTGTCGAGCGGCGCCTGGTGGGGCTTCGGCTCACCGACCGGGGCTTCCCGCGCCCGGGCTACGACATCGTCTCGGGCGACGACGTCGTCGGGCGGGTCACGAGCGGGACCGTGAGCCCGTCGCTGGGCCATGGCGTGGCGCTCGGGTACGTCCCGACCGCGCTGTCGAAGGTCGACACCCCGCTCGCGATCGACGCGCGGGGCCGGAAGGTCGGAGCGATCGTCCAGCGCCCGCCCTTCTACACCGAGGGCTCGATCCGCCGCTGACGATGACTTCGAAGCCGAGGGTGCGGGTGGGTGTGCGCGGCTTCGAGGTCGCGCTTCGGGACGTGACACCGGAGGCGATCCGCTCGGTCGTCGAGCGGGAGATGCACGCGTGAGCGGGACGGTGCTGATCTCGACGCACGACCTGCCTCTGGCGGGCCGGCTCCGGTCCGGCTTCGAGGATGCAGGGTACGAGACCGACCTGGTCACCCCGGAGGAGCGGCTGAAGCCCGGCGGGCCCGCCGCGCTGCTCGTTCTCACGGGGAACGCCGACGAGACGAGCCCGCTGGCGCGGCAGGCGGCCGAGGTACTGCACATCCCCGTCTTCGGCGTCGGAGAGGGCGACGGGCACTCGGCGGTGCGGCCCGAGCTCTTCGAGGAGGTCTTTCCCTCGACCGCCTCCGTCGACGACGTCGTTCTGGTGGGGAGCCGCGCGGTGGAGCGGATGCACCTGCGCAGCGTCACCGGGATCGTGGGGCGCACCGATGCGATGCGCGAGGTCCTCGAACGCATCGTCCAGATCGCCCCCGTGGGGTCGACCGTGCTCGTGACCGGGGAGTCCGGGACGGGAAAGGAGCTCGTCGCGCGCGGCATCCACGCCCTCTCCCCGCGACGTCACCGTCCGTTCATCGCGGTCAACGTCGCCGCGCTCTCCGAGACGCTCTTGGAGTCGGAGCTGTTCGGCCACGAGAAGGGCGCGTTCACCGGCGCGATCGACGCCCGCAAGGGCCTCTTCGAGCTCGCCGACGGGGGCACGATCTTCCTCGACGAGATCGGGGAGATGCCCTTGGCGACACAGACCAAGCTCCTGCGGGTGCTCGAGCAGCGCGAGTTCCACCGTGTGGGCGGCGAGCAGCCGATCCGCGTCGACGTCCGCATCGTCACGGCGACGAACCAGGACCTCCGGCAGCTCGTCGCGATCGGGGAGTTCCGCCGCGACCTGTACTTCCGCCTCAACGTACTGTCGATCCAGCTTCCACCGCTCCGGGAGCGACGCGCCGACATCCCCCTCCTCGTCGAGTCGTTCGTGCGCGAGGTGTCCGACCGCAACGACCGGGACTTCCCCGGCATCTCGCCCGAGGCGATGGAGCTTCTCGTCGACTACAGCTGGCCGGGCAACATCCGCGAGCTTCGCAACCTGGTCGAGTCGATGGTCGTGCTCGCTCCGGGGCGGGCGATCCGGCCCGAGGACATCCCCGCCGAGGTCCGCCAGGGGCGTGGGGCGGCTCTGCTCCCCGCGCCGATCCCACGCGCGGGGGGGGGCTCCGACGGCGGGGGAGCCGAGCGACTGCGACCCGAGCTGGAGTTCGTCTTCCGCACCCTCGTGGACCTGCGGGTCGACGTGGACGACCTGCGCCGCGAGTTCGAGGCGTACCGGAGCGGCCTCGACTTCGCGATCGGCGACGGCGCGGTCGTAGGCCGGGTAGGATCGGGCGGGGGCGCCCCGACGCCGGGGGAGATCGTACACGAGGCGTTGGACGGAGGGATCGAGATCGCCGCCTACTCGCCGGGGCGGACCCAGGAGCCCGAGGAGGAGGAAGTCGCCGACGAGCCGGTCGTCGTCTTCCGGCCCGGGATGACGATGGAGGACATGGAGCGCGAGGCGATCGCCGCCGCGCTCGACGAGGTCCGCGGCAATCGGCGCAAGGCAGCGGAGATGCTCGGAATCGGCGAACGCACCCTCTACCGCAAGATCTCGAAGTACGGCCTCGAGGCCTGAGGCGTGTCGGGGACCGGGTCGCCGCCGATCGCCCGAGCCCGGGCCCGCCCGCGCTCGGCCTGGACGCGGGTCAGGATCCCGGCCCACGCCGACGTCTGCTCGAGCTGGTACGCCAACACGAGCTCCGACTCGAGGTCGATCCCGGATGGGAAGGCGTAGACGGCCATCTCCGTCTGCCGCTGGCGGAGCCTCTGTCGTCCCCACGCCGGGGTGACCGGCATGATCGCCGTGGGTCGCATGCGGATGCCGCGCGAGATGATCTGAACCTCCTCGGGCACGAAGCGGATGTCCGGCTGGTCCGAGAAGAAGGAGACCAGAAAGAGCATGCTCCCCTCGGGGGCCCGGGGGCGGTGGGCCTCGGCTGTGCTCGAGAGCCGTTCCCACGTGTCGGGCGCGGTGACCCGCGTCACCGACTCGTCCAGCGGCGTCACCTGGATCCGCAGGACGCCGCTCATCATTTGGAGCGTGACCTGGTCCTGACGCAGCGTCCCGTACCCGGGCGGGGGGAGCGTATCGTCGCCGACGGGCGCGGACGGCCCGGACGTGGGAGCGACCGTGCACGCCGCACACGCGAGGAGCGGCGCCCCCGTCGCGAGCACCGCGAGCGCCACCGTGGACGGCGACGGTCGTGCCCCTCGTGCCCTCGGCGCGTTGGTCGGGCGTAAGCCGGCTCCCGTCACGCTCCGCCTTCTCCCGATACGATCTCGTCCAGCGCCTCGAGCAGCTCGTCCCGCCCTTCGCCGGTCTTCGACGAGAACGGCAGCAGTTGCGTTTCGTCCACGCCGAGCACGTCGATCGCGCGCACGGTGGAGCGGGCTCGCTCGCTGCGCTTCAGCTTGTCCATCTTGGTGAGGACGATGAGCACGGGCAATCCGAGCTCCGCGAGGTACTCCGCCATGCGGCGGTCGTGTTCGGTGGGTGGGTGTCGAGCGTCGACCAGGTGGACGACGGCCCGTACGTCTCCGGACTCCCCGAGGTACCACTCGATGAGCTCGGCCCACGCGTCGCGCACCGCATCGGGAACCCGGGCGTATCCGTAGCCCGGCAGGTCGACGAGGAAAAAGTCATCGTTGACCCGATAGAAGTTCAGCGCCCGCGTCTTGCCGGGCGTGGCCGAGACGTGGGCGATACGGGTGCGGGTCCGGCGGAGCAGCGTGTTGATCAGCGAGGACTTGCCCACGTTGGACCGGCCCGAGAAGGCCACCTGCGGGAGGTCTCCCGGCGCCGGTCCTCCGGGCTCCGCGACGGTGCCCGCGTACTCGACGCTCCGGATCTTCATCCGTGCGAGATTGCGACCCCGACGTCGGTATCGAGCGCTTCTCGCAACGCCGCGGGTCGATGGGCCAGCACGGCGTCCATGACTTCGTCCATCGTCCGCACGAGATCGAAGTCGAGTTCGTCGAGCACTTCCTCGGGCAGCGTCTCGAGGTCGTTCGCGTTGGCTGCCGGGAGAACGACCCGCGCGAGCCCTCCACGCAGCGCGGCCACCGCTTTCTCTTTCACCCCTCCCACGGCGATCACGCGGCCGCGGAGCGTAATCTCTCCGGTCATGGCCACCTCGGATCGGGTCGGGGTGTCGGTGAGCGCCGAGATGAGCGCGACCGCGATCGTGATGCCGGCCGACGGGCCGTCCTTCGGCGTCGCGCCTTCCGGGATGTGGATGTGGACGTCGATCTTCTCGTGGAAGTGCGGGTCGAGCCCGAGGTGGCGGGAGCGCGAGCGCGCGTAGGTGACCGCGGCCTGCGCCGACTCCTTCATCACGTCGCCGAGCGTGCCGGTCAGACGCAGGTTGCCTTGACCCGGGACGATCGCCACTTCGACGTCCATGACCTCGCCGCCGGCCGCCGTCCACGCCAGTCCGTTGGCGATCCCGACCCGTTCGCCGTCCTCGTCCCTCTCCGGGGGCTGGTACGTGATCGGTCCGAGCAGCTCCCGCAGCGCACCAGCCTCGACGACGTCGGCCACCTCTCCACCGTCGGCGACCTGGCGGGCGAGCTTGCGGGCGACGCGAGAGAGCCGGCGGTCCAACTCCCGCACCCCGGCCTCGCGGGTGTACCGGCCGATGATCTCGTGTACGGCGTCCGGGGAGAGCCCGATCGAGTCGGGCTCGAGACCGTGCTGCTCCATCTGACGGGGCCAGAGGAACCGGTGCGCGATCTCCCGCTTCTCCGTGTCGAGATACCCCGGCAGGCGGATGACCTCCATGCGGTCACGGAGCGGCTCCGGAACACCCTGCAGGGTATTCGCCGTCGCGACGAACAGGACGTCGGAGAGGTCGTACTCGATCTCGAGGTAGTGGTCCGTGAACGAGCGGTTCTGCTCCGGGTCGAGGACCTCGAGGAGCGCCGCGCCGGGATCGCCGTGGAAGTCGCGCGCCAGCTTGTCGATCTCGTCGAGGAGGAAGACGGGGTTGCGGGTGCCGCTCCGGCGCATCCCCTGGATCACCCGACCGGGCAGCGCACCCACGTACGTGCGCCGATGGCCGCGAATCTCCGCTTCGTCCCGGACTCCGCCGAGGCTCACGCGCACGAACTCACGGCCGAGCGCGTGCGCGATACTCCGGCCGAGCGACGTCTTCCCGACACCCGGGGGACCCACGAGGCAGAGGATCGGACCGCGCATCTCGCGGACCAGGGAGAGCACGGCCACGTGGTCGAGCACGCGCTCCTTCACCTCACCGAGGCCGAAGTGCTCGGCCTCCAGAATGCGGGACGCGTGGGCGACGTCGAGGTTGTCCTCCGAGCGCCCGCTCCACGGCAGGGAGATGATCCAGTCGAGGTGCGTCCGGATGACCGCCGCTTCGGGCGCTACCGGGTTCAGCTTGCGTAGCCGTCCCAGCTCCTTCTCGGCCCGGGAGCGCGCGGCGGGGGGAAGGTCCGCCCGCTCGATCTGCTCGGCGATCTCCGCCCACTCCTCCGGATCGTCGCGTGGACGGCCTCGCTCGCCGCTCGCCGTCGCGCCGCCGAGAGGGCTGAGGTCGAAGGGGCTGTCCTTCCCGCCGAGTTGGAGCTGGATCTGCCGGTCGAGCTTCCGCTCGAT
>JANQME010000242.1 GCA_028280205.1 Longimicrobiales bacterium | reverse complement strand
CGTCCCAGCCCCTCGGCGGCTCGCACGGAGCCCCCAGCGCCTTCTTCATCGAGGCGCTTCGGCGCGACGTGCGCGACTTCGGGGATCGGCTGCCGCGCTTCCTGAACGGGATGCTGCAGAGCGCGGACACGTACGTGAAGGTTCAACAGGCCCGCATGCTCCTTCTGCACCGCATGCAGACCCAGCTCTTCACGCAGTGCGACGTGGTGCTCATCGACGGGACCGGACCGTTCGACGGCGCGGGCCTCCCGGTCCTGTGCATGCCGGTCGGGATGGACACCGACGAGGAAACCGGCGCCGAAGTGCCCCGGGGCGTCTCGCTCGCCGCCCGTCCATTCGGGGAGGAGCGCCTCTTCGCGGTCGCGGCGGCGTGGCAGGCGCGAACGGACCACCACCGGAGGCGTCCGCCCGACCCGTCGGTCTGAGCGCCCCAGTTAGATTCGGCGTATGATCAGCGCGTCGAACCTCGGCAAGTCGTACGGCGACCGCGACCTCTTCCGCGGTGCAACGTTCCAACTGGAGCCCGGGCAGCGCTACGGCCTCGTGGGAGCCAACGGATCGGGCAAGACGACCCTCCTCGACATCCTCTCGGGGAGCGTCGAGCCGTCGGAGGGTGAGGTCTCCGTTCCGAAGTCGGTGCGGTTGGGCGTGCTGCGCCAGGATCACTTCGCCTTCGAGGGGCAGGAGATCCTCTCGGTCGCGCTCATGGGCAACCGGGAGCTCTGGCACGCGATGTCCGAGAAGGAGAAGCTCCTCGCTCGCGGTGAGGACGACTTCGACGTCGATCGCTTCGCAGAGCTCGAGGAGACGGTCCAGCGCCTGGACGGCTACACGGCCGAGGCACGCGCGGCGACCATCCTCGAGGGGCTCGGGCTTCCCACGGAGGTCCACGGACGCCCCCTGTCCACGCTCTCGGGGGGCTTTCGGCTGCGCGTCCTCCTCGCGCAGGTGCTCGCGGCCGCCCCCGACGCCCTCCTCCTCGACGAGCCGACGAATCACCTCGACATCCTCTCGATCCGCTGGCTCGAGAAGTTCCTGCAGACGTTCACGGGTCCGGTGGTGGTGATCTCGCACGATCACCGCTTCCTGGATCACGTCAGCACGCGGATCCTCGACGTGGACTACGGGACGGTCACGCTCTACCACGGTAACTACACCCGCTTCCTGGAGCAGAAGGCTGCGGAGCGCGAGCGCCGCGAGAAGGAGATCGAGAGCCGGGAGAAGGAGATCGCCCACCACCGGCAGTTCGTCGACCGCTTCCGCGCCAAGGCGAGCAAGGCCCGTCAGGCCCAGAGCAAGCTCCGGCTGATCGAGAAGAAGGCGGACGAGCTCGAGGAGCTGCCCGGATCGTCCCGCCGCTACCCCACCTTCCGCTTCGAGCCGCGACGTCCGAGCGGGCGTGAGGTGCTCTCACTGTCGGGGATCGAGAAGTCGTTCGGCGAGCACCGCGTCCTGCACGGCGTCGACCTCGAGCTCCGGCGGGGCGACCGGATGGCGATCATGGGTCCGAACGGGATCGGTAAGTCGACGCTGCTCGAGATCGCCGTGGGCCGACTGGAAGCCGACGGGGGCGAGGTCGAGTGGGGCTACGAGACGCACCCCGGCTACTTCGCGCAGGATACGAAGGTAGGCTTCGAGAACGGGAAGGAGACCACCGAGGAGTGGCTGTGGTCCTTCTGTCCCGGAAAGGACCGGGGCTTCGTACGGGGGCAGATGGGTCTGATGCTCTTCTCCGGAGACGATGGAGAGAAGCGGGTGTCCGCCCTTTCCGGCGGCGAGGCCGCCCGACTCGTCTTCGCTCGGCTCGCGCTCGAGCAGCCGAACGTGCTCGTGCTCGACGAGCCGACGAACCATCTGGACCTGGAGTCCATCGAGGCGCTCGTCGAAGCGCTACGCGCCTACGAGGGGACGCTGGTCTTCGTATCGCACGACCGTTGGTTCGTGAGCCGGCTCGCGACCCGGGTCGTGGAGATCACCGCGCACGGGGTGACCGACTACCCGGGGACGTACGAGGAGTACGTGCACGCTTCGGGTGACGACCACCTCGACGTCGACACCGTGGTGCTCAAGGCGCGTCGCGAGAAGCGGGAGCGCCGGCAGGAGCGGGAGGGGCCGGCGGAGACGATGGATCCCGCCCGGCGCCGTATCGAGAAGGAGCGCGAGGTGCGCCGACTCGAGCGGCGACGCACCGAGCTGACCCGCGCGATCGAGGAAGGGGAGGCGCGCATCGCGGCGATCGACTCGACCTTCTGCCGAGACGGATACTACGAGCGCACGGCGCCTGACGAGGTCCAGCGGCTCGAAGCCGAGCGCGCCGAGCTCGTCGGGCGTGTGGACTCCGCGATGGAGGATTGGTCGGACGTGGAGGAGCGGATCGAGGAGCTGACGACCGCGCTCGCCTGAGCCCGTGCGAAGCTTCCCTAGCCGTTCGCCAGGGTGGTCTCGGCCTCGGCCCGGAGCGCAGCGATCGTCGCGCGCATGTCGGCGAGCGCCGAAGCCTTCTCGTCCAGCCGGTTCAGGAATCGTTCGATCGTCTCACCGGCGGTCTCGGACGGATCCTCACGGATCTCGAGCAGCGCCTGGATCTCCTCGAGCTGGAAGCCGAGGCCCTGCACGGTCTGGATGAAGCGCAGCCGCTCGAGGTGCTGCGGGCCGTAGAGGCGGTGGCCGCCGTTCGTGCGGGGTGGCTCGGGCAGGAGTCCGCGCCGCTCGTAGTACCGCAGGGTCTGGCTACCTACGTCCGCGGCTTCGGCGAGTTGGCTGGTCGTGTACGTCGTGCTCATCGCTGCTGTGAAGAGTCTGGGGGGATGCGGCGACGGTCCGGGCACCGGCATCGACCGGATTCCGAATGTTCAATCTTCATATGATGTGTTCCACCTCCGGCTTTGGGAAGGTTGCCGTCGGATACCGGCACGACCACGCTCAGCGAGCCCCTTCCAGGACGTCCCGGAGGCGCCGGAGCGTGGCCGAGACCTCGGACGCGAACGCAGCCTCGAGCATCGCCCCGGGCAGGAATCGGAGCGCCCCGGAGGGTCGTCCTTCCATCGACATCGTCACCCGTGTACCCCCGTCCTCGGAGGCCCAGCGGACCTCCGTGGTCGCGCGCACGGCCGAATCCGGTGTGCTCTCGAGGACGATGTGCCGCTCGGGTTCGTACGTGCGGACGACGTACGTGTTCTCCACGCGCCGGCCGAGGAATTCGGAAACGTAGCGCCTGCGTGTGCCGACGCGCGTCGGGCCCGCGGGCATCTGCTCGGCCTCCCGGAGGTGGGGCTGCCACTCCCGTTCCCGTGAGACGTCGTCCATGTAGGCGAACACGTCCGCGACGGGACGGTCGATGACGACGAACTGCTCGTGACGGGGCATGGCTCCGATCCGGCTCGAGGGCGTGGTGGGTCCCGGTCCGAGCGCGTCGGACCCGGCACTCCGGGACTTCCGGGAGGGTGGAGTTCGCCCGCTCGCCGGCGCAACTTGCACCCCATGGACGGGCACGCGACGAGCGACGACTGCGGCTACAAGTATCGGCGCATGAGCGGCGATGCGGCCGCCTCGATCCGGGCGGAGGTACTCGGCAGCGACGTACCCAACGGGTATACGACGGTCGCGCAGGCGGATCGCATCGGCGCCACGCTCGGGATCCGGCCGGGCCGGCGACTCCTCGACCTGGGAGGTGGGCGGGGCTGGCCGGGCCGTCGGATCGCCGAGCGGACCGGGTGCGCGCTCGTGCTGGCCGATCTGCCGCTCGAGGTGTTGCGGGCCGCCGAGCCACTCTCCGCCGGCTCGGTCGTCGGGCGGGTGTGCGCGGACGGGAGCGTCCTCCCCTTCCGGGACGCTTCGTTCGCGGCGGTCTCCCACACCGACGTCCTCTGCTGACTCCACGACGATCTCTCCGTGCTGAGGGAATGCCGCCGGGTCCTGGAGCCGGCCGGGCGCTTGGCGGTCGTGGTGGTCGAGCCCGCCTCGGGCCTCGACCGCGCGGCCCTCGCCGAAGCGGTCCGCCTCGGGCCGTCCCGGATCACCACCTCGGCGCCAATCCGCGACCACGTCGAGGCCGCGGGACTGCGGGTCGAGCGGCTCGAGGACTGGACGGCGGAGCTCCGCGAGCTGCTCCTCCACACGCTCGAGTCGATGCGTCGGCTTGAGCGCGACCTCCGCGCCGAAGAGGGAAACGACGGCTGGGACGCGGAGTTGAGCCGCAAGGAACGCCTCCTCGAGGGGGTCGAGGCCGGCGTGCTGCGTCGTACGTTCCTTCTGGCGCGACACGGCGCCAGCTCGACGCGTGCGTGAGCTCCGTCCCGAGCGCAGGTCGTCGTGACCTCGGCCGTCGTCCCGCTCCTTGTGGCCTTCCTCGTGGCCGGGTCCGCGCTGGCCAAGATCCGAGTCGACGTGCGCGCCGGATCCGGGGTCGCGATTCCGACCGTGGTCGAGCTGGCGACGGCCGTTCTGCTCGGGCTCGTGCCGCTCGCCGGCGTTCGCGTGCCCCCGGCGGCGCTGGCCGGCGCCTTCTCCGTGTCCGTGTGGTCCTCGCTGCTGCAGGCGAGGCGCTACCGGCGGGCGCGGAAGCGTCGGGACGAGACCGAAGGGGGCAGACTGGCGGCGTACGTGAAGTATCTTTCCGAGGCGGAATCGGACGACGATTCCGAGGGGGACGCGCCCCCCTGACAGCGGCCGAGAGGAGCGGGAGTGCTACGGAATCTGGGCAACCCGGGAGAGCTTGTCGGGGCGATCGGCGTCCTCCCCTTGATCGCCTCGTGATGCACGGCCTAGGTTGGCCCCGCTGCCCGGAAACATTCGTTTTCCCCGGCGGCCGTCCAGAACGGGAGAGCGCGTGACGTCCGTCCGCTTCCGCATCCGCACGCCCGGCGGCCAGGAGCTGTCCTTCGCCTCGGAGGCGATGTTCGAGGACTTCGTGCGCTCGGGCGATCTCTCGCCGGACGATCTGGTGTACGATGCCGAGGACGGCTCGTGGGCGCCGGCGCGGACCCACCC
>JANQME010000165.1 GCA_028280205.1 Longimicrobiales bacterium | reverse complement strand
AGCGGGTGCAGGACACCTCCGGTCGCCGAGCGAATCCGGCGCAGGGCGGCGGCACACGGCTCGGCCGTGGCGACCACCCCACCCAGCACGTCCCCGTGGCCCCCGAGGAACTTCGTGGCACTGTGGATCGCGAGGTCGGCTCCGAGCGCGATCGGATTCTGAAGCACGGGGGTGGCGAAGGTGGAGTCGACGCCGACCAGCACCCGGTGGCCGAGCGCCGCTTCTCGGGAGCGCACCTGCTCCACCACGGCCCGCACGTCCACGAGGGTCAGCGTCGGGTTCGCGGGGCTCTCCAGGAGGACGAGGCCTGTGTCCGGCCGAAGCGCCGCTTCGATCTCCCAGGACTCGGCCCACGTGACCTCCGAGCCGAGCATTTCTGAACCGAGCAGGTGGTCGGTGCCTCCGTACACGGGGCGCACGGCGACGACGTGTGGCCGACGGACCCCGTCTTCGCTCGTGGCCGCCGCGAGGAGTACGGCCGCGATCGCGGCCATGCCACTTGCGAAGGCGACCGCGCTCTCGGCGCCTTCCAGGTCCGCGAGGGCGACCTCGAAGCCGGCCACCGTGGGGTTGTGGAGACGGGCGTAGACGGGGTTGGGCGGGTCGGACGCACCCGCAGCCAGGGCGTCCATCGACTCCGCGACGACATGCGTGCTTTCGAAGCCATAGGTCGTGGACAGATCGATCGGCGGCACGTGAGGCACGCCGGCGTCTGGCCCGAAGGATGGTGCGTGAATTCGCCGCCCCCGAGCGGCACGAACGGCGCGAGTGTCGAAGTCCATGGTGGTCCCTCCTGGCGGACAACGGGGATCCAGATCCGGGAGAAATCTCACTTTCCTTCTGTTGTAAATCCACTTTACCGAATATAATTCGGTTTGTGGCATCTTCTTCCGATGTAGACCGAATTGATCGCGAGATTCTGGCCCTTCTCGCGCAGGATGCCCGGATGACAAACCGGGAGCTCGCCCGGCGCGTGGAGCTGTCGCAGTCGGCTTGTCTCGAGCGTGTCCGACGACTCCGGGAGAGGGATGTGCTGCGCGGAGCACACGCCGAGGTCGATCCGGACGCGTTCGGAATCGGCGTGCAGGCGCTGGTCGCGGTTCAGCTCGACCGCCACACGCGAGCGGCCGTAGCGCGCTTTGAAGCGAGGACGCTCGAGCTTCCTCAGGTCGTCGCCCTGTACCATGTGACGGGGCGAACCGACTACTTCGCCCACGTGGTCGCACAGGACATGGAGCACCTGCGCGACTTCACGCTCGACGCGATCACCCGCCTCCCCGACGTGGCTCGCGTGGAGACCCTCCTCCTGTTCCGCGGCACGCGGAAGCCTGGATGGCCGGACCTCACGGAAGAGACATGACCGTTCTGACCACGGAGCGTCTTCTGCTTCGACCGGTCGCGTCGGCCGATGAAGAGGAGCTGCACGCCCTCTTCCTCGAGCCCGAGGTGGCACGGTACCTCCTCGACGGTGAGCGCGTCTCCCGCGAGTGGGTGAGGGCCGAGATCGAAGCGAGCAGGAAACGTTTCATGGAGCACGGGTGCGGGCTGTGGGCGGGGCGGCTCGGGTCGGCTGACGAGCCGATCCTCGGCGTCTTCGGCTTCCGACCCTTCTTCGACCCCGACGAGCTCCAGCTCCTCTACGCCCTCACCCCGTCCGCATGGGACCGGAGCCTGGCCACGGAAGGCGCGCGGGCCGTCGTTCGCTACGCCTTCGAGGGCCTCGACTTCTCCGAGGTCGTGGCGGCGACGGACGAGCCGAACGGGGCGTCGATCCGGGTCATGGAGCGGTTGGGTATGACGCGTTGGAAGGAGGAGGACGGGGAGCCCTCGGCGACGATCACGTACCGCCTGGAGCGGCGCGACTTCACCGACTGAGTCGCGCGGGCGGTGGTCACTCCGCGGGGAGTGAACCCTAGAAGTCGGGCCGCTCCTCGGCGTCCAGCGCCGCCATCGCCTCTTCCAGCCTCAGCCGATCCCCCTCCGAGGGACTCGACACCCCGGGCACGGACGGCCGGCGTCCCCTGCGCCGGGCGAGAACGGCTCCCACCACGATCAGACCCGCCACGATGGCGGCCGGTGGGATGTACCACGCCATGCCGCCGAAGCCTTCCGTGCGTGGCTGGGCCCGGTACTCTTCACCGTACTCGACCAGCATGAGCTCCACGATCGAGTCCGCACGGAGGCCGGAGCGGGCCATCGCGTCGATCGAGTCCCGGAGCATCTCGCCGCCCGGCGACGGGCACACCTCGAGCATCATCCCGGGGCAGTACGGTGACCAGAGCCGATTGATCGCCGTGCGCGCTTCGGGGTGCACGGACGTCGCGGGAGCGGGCTCCACCGACGGCGCCGCTTCCTGGGACCGGAGGGAGTCCGGCAACAACGCGAGTGCGGCCAAGCCGACGACGACCCCACCGACGAAGCGCGCGGCGAAGATGCGGCGCGGCGCAACCGCCGCGCGCAGTTTCGTAGAGATGCGGAGCCGTCTCATGCTCGATGAGACCCCACCTCGTGGCAGGGGTTCACCGTCCCCCATCCACCGGGAGCACGGCACCGCTGATCCAACCGGCCTGCTCCGACGCCAGGAAGAGGACGGCGTGCGCGACGTCGGCGGGCGTACCCAGCCGTCGCAGGGCGATCCCGCTCAGGCGGTCCTGCTGCGCGTCGTGGCCGAGTCCCTCCCAGAGGCTTCGAACCGCGTCGTTCGAGAGCACCAGCCCCGGTGCGACGGCGTTCACCGTGATCCCGAACGGCCCGAGCTCGTGCGCGAGCTGCCGGGTCAGCCCTACGAGCCCGGCCTTGGCCGAGGCGTGCGCCTGGATGCCCGTGGGGTCGGGCCCCAGGACGGGGCTGCCCGCGACGTTCACGATGCGACCCGCCCCGGCCCGCTTCATCGCGGGAGCGACCGCCTGGGAGGTCCAGAAGGCGGCGGTCTGGTTCGCCGCCACCACACCCTCCCACTCGAGCGTGGCGACCTCCTCGACCGGGCGTGCGATCTGCCCCAGCACACCCCCCGCGTTGTTCACCAGGACGTCCAGGCGACCCGTGTATCGCTCGGCCTCCTCGACCCAGCGACCCACCGCCTTCCGGTTGGTGACGTCGACGACCATCCCGTGGCCCCGGTCACCGAGGATCGCGACCGTCTCAGCCAGCTCGCCCTCGACGACGTCGCAGACGAAGACCGTCGCGCCCCGCGTCGCGAACGCCCCGGCGATCACACGACCGAAGCCGTGCGCGGCCCCGGTGACGAGGACCGTCCGCCCGGCGAAGTCCGCGCTCATCCGTACGTGCCGTCGGCCGCGAACGCACGCAGCCAGCTCGAGAGCACTCGCTGCTGTGCGCGGGGCAGCGCCCGACCCGGGTCGTGCGGGTCGACCCAGGCCACCCGGGGGCGGCGCGAGGTCCACTCGCCAGCCTCCGGGCCGGCATCGCACACCCCCACGCCGTCGCCCGGATCCGCGTCGTCGCCCCCGTCAACGTCGGCAACGAGGTCCGCCACCTCGACGGCCCACGGATGGTATCGCGCCTCCAGGTGTGTGAAGCGGTGCTCGCACAGGGGCAGGGGCACCGGATCGGACGTGGCAACGAGCGCGAGGTCGCCGAGCAGCTCCAACGCTTCCTCGCGGCCCGCTCCTTCCGGCTGCTCCCGGTCCCCGAGTCGACGCTCCGGGAAAGCCCACATCCCTCCGAGCAGCCCGTCGACCGGGCGACGGACCAGGAGCGTCCGGTGATCGCAGTGCGCCACGACGAGCGCAAAGTCCGCCTTCGGGGGAGCACGCCGCTCGGCCGGGGCCGGCCGCTCGGCCTGAGTGCCCGCCTCCCGCGCGGCGCAGACACCGGAGAGCGGACAGCCACCGCACGCGGGCGACCGGGGCGTGCACACCGTCGCCCCGAGCTCCATGAGCGCCTGGTTGAAGTCGCCGGGCCGCCGCAGATCGACGAGCGTGGCTGCTCTCGTGCGCAGCCAGCTCGGCTTCGGGCGTGCCACGTCGAAGAGTCGGGCGAGGACGCGGCGCACGTTGCCGTCCACCGCGGGCGCCGGCTGGTCGAAGGCGATGCTCGCGACCGCCCCGGCCGTGTACTCGCCCACGCCGGGCAGGGCGCGCAGCCCGTCGAGAGTCGCAGGGAAGTGGCCAGCATATCGTTCACGCACGACGGCGGCGGCACGGTGGAGGTTGCGCGCACGCCGGTAGTAGCCGAGGCCCTCCCAGGCCTTCAGGACGTCGTCCTCGGCGGCATCGGCGAGGTGCTCGAGCGTCGGGAAGCGTTCGAGCCACGGGCCGTAGTAGCGCTTGACGGTCTCGACCCGTGTCTGCTGGAGCATGACCTCGGAGACCAGGATCCGGTACGGGTCGCGCTCGCCCCGCCACGGCAGCTCGCGGGCGTGACGGTCGAAGTGGTCGAGCAGCGCCGCGCGGATCTCCTCGACGGCGACGGGGTCCGAGACCTCTGCGTCCTCCATGGCTGCAACCTACCCCGCCCGCACCCGAGGTGTCATGCGTTTCACGACGTACTCGAAGTACAAGGGGAAGTGGCTCGATGCGCTCAACCTCGAGTCGCTCCTGGAGCACCTCTCCGACTTCCTCATGGACGGCGGCTTCGCCGGCGGTCCGCACTACCACCCGTACTGGGGCTGGTCCGGCGACGACGACGTGAGCTCGACGGACTCCCTGAAGAACGCGCTCCTCAAGGCGCTCCTCGAGAGCGGGCAGCTCACGCCCGAGATGATCGAGGAGCTGCGCGGAGAGGGAGAGGGCGACGACGCCGTCCGCCAGAAGATTGCCGAGCTGCTCGACGACCTCGTGCAGAGGATGGCCGAAGAGGGCTTCATCAACCTGGAGACCGGGAATCCGCAGATGCCGGGCGCGACGTACGACGTGACCGGCCAGGGCAAGATCGACGAGGCGAAGAAGGCGGCGCAGCAGGTCGAGTTCAGCCTGACACAGAAGGGGATGGACTTCCTCGGCTACCGGGCGCTGAAGGGGCTGCTCGGAGCGCTCGGCAAGTCGAGCGCCGGCTCGCACGACACGCCGCACCTCGCGACGGGGGTCGAGGCCGAGGCCGCGTCCCGTCCGTACGAGTTCGGCGATACCATGAATCTGGACATCCCCGCCACGCTCAAGAATGCGATCGAGCGGGAGGGGCTCGAGGTGCCGCTCGCCCTCGAGTACGGCGACCTCATGGTGAACCAGTCGGAGTACCGGTCGTCGTGCGCGACGGTGCTCCTCCTCGACATCAGCCACTCGATGGTGCTGTACGGTGAAGACCGCTTCGCACCGGCCAAGCGCGTGGCGCTCGCCATGTCACACATGATCCGGACGCAGTTCCCCGGCGACACGCTGCGCGTGGTGACGTTCGGCGACCGGGCGGAGGAGATCCCCCTGTCGCAGCTCGCGAAGGCTCAGGTCGGCCCCTTCCACACGAACACGGCCGAAGGTCTCGAGATCGCACGCCGCATCCTGAACAGCCAGAAGAAGGACATGCGGCAGATCATCATGATCACCGACGGCAAGCCGAGCGCGATGACGCTTCCCGACGGTCGGGTCTACACGAACTCGGGCGGGCTCGACCCGGCGATCCTGAAGCGCACCTTCGACGAGGTCTCCGCCTGCCGGAAGGGAGGCATCCTCATCAACACCTTCATGCTGGCGCAGGACCCCTACCTGGTGCAGTTCGTCCAGAAGGTGTCCGAGATCGCGCGCGGCAAAGCGTACTTCACCAGCACGATGACGCTCGGCCAGTACATCATGATGGACTTCATGCGCAACAAGCGCCGGCGAGCCGGATGAGAACACCGGCCCAGAGGACGCCGAGGAGCGGAACCGGAACGGTGACCCGGAACGGAATTCAAAAACGAATCATAATTCTGATTCTAGCGTTCGGGCCTTCTGCTGCATGCTCCGGAGCGGATGCGCCGGCCGCGGACGCCGCCGCGGAGACAGGCCCGGCGGCCCGCCCGAGCTACACCGTCCGCATGGACAGCCCCTCCAGCGATCCCGCGGACTTCCGCCTCGTGGAGGACGACGATGGCATCCGGGTACAGACCGGCCCGGCGGGGATCGCCTGGCGGCCGGACGACGTGGTGTCCGCCGGCGACATGAACGTGCAGGCCACCTTCGAGCAGTTCGACGCTCCCATCGGGTACCGCGAGGCCTTCGGCGTCTTCGTGGGCGGCATCGACCTAGAAGGCCCCGATCAGGAGTACACGTACCTTCTCGTCCGGACGACGGGCGACGTGCTCGTGAAGCGGCGCATCGGCGAGATCACCGAGACGATCCTCGACTGGACGCCCCACCCGTCGGTGCGCGCGGTCGAGGCGGAGGGCGATCGACCGGTGAACACCCTCGGGATCGACGTCTTCGACGGCCGGGTGCACTTCTCCGTCAACGGCGACGTGGTCCACGTGGAGCCCCTCGCGCGTGTCCGACCCTATGGCATCGCGGGGGTACGGGTGAACCACCGTCTGGACGTGCGCGTGGACCGCTGGATCATGCGGGAGACGAGCGAACAGTCTTAGCGGTCCTGAGCCTGTCCCTCCGCTCGTCGAGCAGCGGAAGCGCCAGCCGCCTGGCCATGATCTCCAGGAAGACGGCCTCGGCGAAGAGCCCGATCGCCTGAAGCGCCACCCCGAGCCGCGCCCCGTTTTCCCCCATCGGCCCGAGCAGGATCGGCGCCGCGCACGCGATCACCACGATGCGCAGCACCGCGCTCCGCCCGACCAGCCCCGTGCACCCGGCCAGCACGTAGAGCCCCTGGTAGTACTGCCGGTGCCCGTAGAGCGCCGGGTAGAGCGCCACGACCGGGAAGGCGAGCCCGGCGGGCTCCAGGAGCGACGGGTCCAGCCGGAAGCCGGTCCACAGGATCGCCTCGCGCACCGCGGGGACGGCGAGCACGCCGAGCAGCAGCGTGACGAGGGCGGCGAGAGCCGCGGAGTACCGCCGCACACGACGATGCGTGCTCCGGCACTGGACGAGCGCCAGCGCCGGATGCTGGAGCTGACCGACGGGTGCGGTGAGGAACCAGGCGACGGCTTCGACGACGGTGAACGCCGCGATCGAGCAGTCGGGCTCCGGGGTGCGCGCCAGGACCGAGTTGATGAGCAGGGGCGTGGCCCACCACAGCATCACGTTCAGCATGAGCGGGGTGGAGAAGGAGAGGAGCCGGTCCTCGCCCGCCGACTCGACCCCGTCGTGTTCCGGGACCACGGGGGTGGGGGCGGGGGAAAGCGCAACGATGACAGCCTCGGCGGCGAGTCCCGCCGTGAATGCCGCCGCTCCGAGCCAGGCCCCCGCCGGAGTCTGGGTGAGCGCGAAGGCCACGGCCGTCAGCACGGCCGTACGCGCGCCGGTCGCGAGCGCGATCGGCTTCGTTCGGTGTCCGGCGACCAGCCGGCCCTGGTGCAGCGCGCGCAGCCCTGTGAGCGCGGGGACCGGCCAGAGGCCTGTCATGGCCGAGAGCGCCTCGTCGAGGATCCGGTCCTGCACGCCCACGAGCGTCTGGAAGACGAAGACACCCACCGGGGTGAAGGCGACCAGCGCGGCGACGCCGGAGAGGAGGAGCGCCACGAGCGCGGTGAAGCGGCGGACGGGTCGGAGGTCGCCGACGCTCAGGAGGCGCTGCGCCGCGACCTGCTGGATGACCAGGAGCGGGGCGTAGATGACACCGATGAGCGAGAACGCGACGCCGTATCCCGAGAGCGCGGTCGCCGGATCGGAGGTGCGCGCGAGCGCCGCCGCGAGAAGCGGGTTCGTCGCCGTGAGAAGATACGCCGTCGCAACGAGCGGCAGGTAGAAGCGGGCGAACGCGTGCGCCGTCGGGTCGGGGCCGGAAGGGGGAGAGGAGGGCGCGCTCGCGCCGCGCGGGCGGGTCATGCGGCCGGACGATGCCGGGCGGCGCGGCCCGGGGCAAGCGAGGCGTGGGCCCCGCGAAGCTCAGCCTGCCGCGAAGCTCAGCCCGTCGTGGGGCTCCGCGGGCTGCGAAGCTCGGCCGGCTTCGGAGCTAGCTGGGCCCCTTCGGAGCTCAGCCGCGGAAGGGGCGCAGCATCCGCATCCCGTTCAGTGTGACCAGGACGGTCGCCCCCACGTCGGCGACCACCGCCATCCAGAGCGAGGCGACCCCGGTCACGGCCAGCCCCACGAACGCGAGCTTGAGCCCGAGGCTCGCCACGACGTTCTGCTTCACGACCCGGCGGGTGCGCCGCGCGGCCTCCAGCGCCAGCGGGACGTGCGAGAGGTCGTCCTGCATGAGGACGACGTCGGCCGTCTCCATCGCCTGGGCCGTGCCGCCCGCACCCATCGCGATCCCGATGTCGGCGCGGGCCAGCGCCGGAGCGTCGTTCACCCCGTCGCCCACCATCGCCACGGCTTCGCCGGCGCGTCCGAGTGTCTCGATCTGCTCGAGCTTGTCCTCGGGAAGGAGGCCGGAACGGACGTCGTCGATCCCGTCGACGTCCTGCGCAACCCGGCGGGCGGCCCGCTCGTGATCGCCGGTGAGCATGACCGCGCGCACCTGAGGCCGGAGGCTGGCGAGGGCCGCGAGCGCACCGGCCGAAGCTCGGCGTACCTCGTCGCACACACCGATGTAGCCGACCATCCGGCCGTCGTGCGACACGTACGTCACG
>JANQME010000377.1 GCA_028280205.1 Longimicrobiales bacterium | reverse complement strand
AGGCCGTGCGGCGGGCGGGAGGGGCGGAAGGGAGCCGCCCGCTCCTCGCCGGTGCCGATCCTCTCGGCGCGGCCCGCGCTCTGATCGCGCAGCGCCGGGAAGGGTACGCCGCCGCGAAGTGGAGAGTGGACACGGAACGCTCCTCGGTAGAAGATGTGACGGCGCGCATCCAGCATCTTCTCTCGGCGCCCCCCCCCGAAGACACGGACTGAATGAGCCAAAACGGCGGAAAGCACCTGGTTATCGTCGAGTCCCCTGCGAAGGCGCGCACGATCGGGAAGTACCTGGGCGAGGGATACGATGTGGCCGCTTCGGTGGGCCATGTCCGCGATCTGCCGAAGAAGGAGCTCGGGGTCGACGTCGATCACGGCTTCGAGCCGAAGTACGTGACTATTCGCGGGAAGGGGAAGGTCATCTCCGACCTCAAGCGCCGGGCGAAGGACGTCGACTCGGTGATCCTCGCGACCGACCCCGACCGGGAGGGCGAGGCGATCGCGTACCACGTCGCCGAGCAGCTCGGCTACGAGAAGGACCGGGACCGCTTTCAGCGCGTGACGTTCCGCGAGATCACCCAGGGCGCCGTGCGCAACGCGCTTGAAAACCCGGGCGAGCTGGACGTCAAGAAGATCGAGGCCCAGCAGGCCCGCCGGATCCTCGATCGCCTCGTCGGCTACAAGGTGAGCCCCCTGCTCTGGAAGCCGATCCGGCCCGGACTTTCGGCCGGCCGGGTCCAGACCGTCGCCCTGCGTCTGATCTGCGAGCGGGAAGACGAGATCCGGGCGTTCGAGCAGGAGGAGTACTGGTCCATCACGGCGCTCCTGGAGCGCGAGGGCCAGGAGTTCGAGGCGAAGCTGCACCAGATCGGCGGGAAGTCGTTCACGATTCCGAATGAGGAGCAGGCGGCCGCGACCGTGTCGGCCGTGCGCGACGTCCCGTTCGAGGTCACGAGCGTGAAGCGCAGGGAGCGGCGCAAGAACCCGGCCGCCCCCTTCACGACGTCGACGCTGCAGCAGGAGGCGGCCAAGCGGCTGCGCTACTCGGCACGGCGCACGATGTCCAACGCACAACGGCTCTACGAGGGTCAGGAGATCGGGGGCCGCGGCCAGGTCGGTCTCATCACGTACATGCGGACCGACTCCACCCGCGTCTCTCCGGTCGCGGTCGAGCACGCAAGGGGTTGGATCGGGGAGGAGTTCGGAAACGACTATCTGCCCGACGGTCCGCGTCTGTACGGCGGAGGACAGCAGCGGGCCGCGCAGGACGCGCACGAGGCGATCCGGCCCACCGACGTCACGATCTCGCCGGCCGAGGCGGCCCGCTACCTCGAGGCCGACCAGGCCAAGCTGTACGAGCTGATCTGGCTCCGCTTCGTGGCGAGCCAGATGATGCCGGCCGTCTACGACACGACCACCGCCGACTTCGACCTGATCGGCGCGGACGGGATGTCGTACCTGTACCGTTCCACGGGTTCGATCGTGAAGTTCGATGGCTTCACCCGCCTCTACCTGGAGGCGACCGAGGCGGGCGAGAAGCGCCGTCTGGACGACCTCGTGCCGCTCCCCGAGCTCGAGGAGCGCGACGTCGCGACGACGAGGGACATCGAGCCCCGGCAGCACTTCACACAGCCGCCGCCACGCTACTCGGAGGCGAGCCTGGTCAAGGAGCTCGAGAAGCTCGGGATCGGCCGGCCGTCGACGTACGCATCGATCATCTCGGTCATCGTGGACCGGGGCTACGTCGATCTCGAGAAGCGACGCTTCGAGCCGACCGATCTCGGCGAGGTGGTGTCGAAGCTGCTGGTCCGCGTGCTCCCGAACATCTTCGACGTCGAGTTCACCAGCCGGATGGAAGGGGAGCTGGATCGGGTCGAGGACGGCGAGGCCGACTGGCGCGCGCTGCTCGCGGACTTCTATCCACGCTTCATGGAGCGGATCGAGGAGGGTGAAGAGCACTCCGACGAGATCATCAAGGAGATCCTCGCCGCCGAGGGCGAGTCGTGCGACAAGTGCGGGCATCCGATGCTCGTGCGCTGGAATCGGTACGGTCGCTTCCTCGGCTGCTCGGCATACCCGGAGTGCAAGAGCACGCGCTCGCTCGACGGCTTCGACCCGGAGGGCCAGGAGCTCGGCGAGCATCCGGAGGAGAAGCGGCCGGTGCGGCTCAAGTACGGTCCGTACGGCCCCTACGTCGAGCTGGAGGCCCCGACCGAGGACGAGAAGCCCAAGCGGTCGAGTGTGCCGAAGGGGATGGACCCGTCGGACGTGGACTTCGCGTACGCGCTCAAGCTGCTGGAGCTGCCGCGGACGATCGGCACCGACCCGGACTCGGATCAGGTCGTGGTCTCGGGGCTCGGTCGCTTCGGTCCCTTCGTGCGGCGCGGCAAGACCTTCGCCAGCCTGAAGACCCACGACGACATGTGGGAGGTCTCGCTCGAGGAGGCGATCGCGCTCGTCGACGCGAAGGAGGCCGCCAATCGGCCGCTCGGCATCCATCCGGAAACCGGAGCCGAGATCCGCGTGCGCGACGGGCGTTACGGCGCCTACGTCACGGACGGCGACCTGAACGCGAACCTCCCCGACGAGGTGAGCCCGGAGACCGTCGATCTGGAGACCGCCGTGGCGCTTCTCGTGGAGAAGGCGGCGTCGGGCGGGAGTCGTCGACGGGGACGGGGAAGGAAGTCCGCCACGAAGAAAGCGGCCGCGAAGAAGAAGGGCGGCCGCAAGACGTCCGCGAAGAAGAAAGGTGGCGGGAAGAAGGCCGCGGCGAAGAAGAAGACCGCCGCGAAGAAGACTGCGGCGCGAAAGGGCACGGCAAAGAAGAGCGCGGTCGAAAAACGGTCCTCCGGAAGCGACGGATGAGGAGTCCGGTCACCGTCGTGGGCGGCGGCCTGGCCGGCTGCGAGGCGGCCCTCCAACTGACTCGACACGGCATCCCGGTCCGCCTCGTCGAGATGCGCCCCACGCGGACCACCGAAGCGCACCGGACCGACCGACTCGGTGAGCTCGTTTGTACGAACTCCTTCAAGAGCGAAGCGCCGGAGAACTCGCACGGTCAGCTCAAGCGCGAGATGCGCGCGCTCGGCTCGCTCCTGCTCGAAGCGGCCGACGCTTCGCGCGTCGCGGCGGGCTCGGCCCTCGCCGTCGACCGCCACCTCTTCGCGGATGCGATGACCCGGGCGGTGGAGTCCACGCCGGCGATCGAGGTCGTCCGGGAGGAGTGCACGGCGCTCCCCGAGGGTCCGGCCATCGTGGCGACCGGACCGCTCACCTCGGACACGCTGTCGGCCTCCATCGAAGCTGCGATCGGGGACGGCGGCCTCGCCTTCTTCGACGCCATCGCTCCGATCGTGCACCGGGAGAGCCTGGACGAGTCGATCGTCTTCGCGGCCGGTCGCTTCGACGAGGACGCGGACTATCTGAATTGCCCCTTGAGCCGCGCGGAGTACGAGGCGTTCGTCGAGGCGCTCCGGTCCGGAGAGGCCCACGCCGGGCACGACTGGGACGCGGTCCCCTACTTCGAAGGGTGCCTGCCCGTCGAGGTCATGGCGGAGCGGGGGGTCGACACTCTCCGCTTCGGCCCGATGAAGCCGATCGGGCTGACCGACCCCCGCACGGGTGACCGTCCGTGGGCCGTGGTGCAGCTCCGCCGTGAGGACCGCGCCGGCCAGATGTGGAACCTCGTCGGCTTCCAGACGCGGCTCAGGATCCCGGAGCAGCGCCGCGTCTTCGGGATGATCCCCGGGCTCGCCGACGCGGAGTTCCTGCGCTGGGGATCGATCCACCGAAACAGCTACCTGAACTTCCCCCAGCGGCTGACCGCGCACG
>JANQME010000070.1 GCA_028280205.1 Longimicrobiales bacterium | reverse complement strand
GGGCCGGAGGTCGCCGCGCCGAGATCGATCTTCGCTCCGCCGTCGGCGCGGAGCGCATCCACCTCCTCGGGGCGCTCGGGTCCGAGACCGTCCTCCTCGCCATCGCCGGATCGGGTGCCGGGCTCCTGTGCGCGAGCTGGCTGGTACGGGCGGTCTCCGGTGCGGCCCCGCCGCTCGTCGGGAGCGCTCCCGTCCGCGCGACGCCCACGCTCTTCGCCGTCAACGCCGGGCTCGCGCTCGCCGCGCTTCTGTGCTGCACGGTCGTCCCCGCCGCCCGCGCGACCCGGTCGACACCCGGACCTCCCCGACGCGGCGGCACGACCCCTCCGTCCCGGATGGGCGGTCTCCTGAGCTCGGGCCTCCTCTCGGCTCAAGTCGCGCTGGCGACCACGCTGGCCGCGGGCGCCGTGCTCGCCGCCCGGGCGGTGAGCGATCTCCGCGCCGCCGACCTCGGGATGGAGCCGGACGGGGTGGTCGCCATCGAGGTGGCCCCGGCGCGCGGGTCGACGCGCCCCGATCCGACCCATGTGGACCGCCTTTCGGCGTACCTCGCGCGGCTGCACGAGATGCCCGGGGTGACGGCCGTCGCCGCGGCGAGCGGACCGGCGCTCGCACCCGAGCCCGCCGATGCGCTGGTCCGCACCCGGACCGGGCCCGGCGGGCCCGTGACCCGGGGTCTCGCGTCGGCGCGCTTCGTCCAGGGCGCGTACGCGTACGCGCTCGGGCGCAGGGTGGTCGAGGGCCGCGCCCTGCGAGCCGGCGACGAGTCGGCGACCCCCGCGCCCGTGATGGTCAACGAGACGTTCGCCCGCGCCTACCTCGGATACCCCCGCCGCTCGGGGCTCGAAGGTCGCGTGGCGCTCGACGGCGACCGGCCCGCCTGGAGGCGGGTCGTGGGTGTGCTCGAGGATCTCCGCCTCCCGGGCGCCCCGGAGCCGCCGACGGTGTTCGCGCCCCACTCGGTGCGCCCGGTCGCGGCCATGACGGTGCTCGTGCAGACGGAAGGAGATCCGGACGTGGCGGCCGCCGGCGCACGTGGGATCCTGGCGAGCCTCGACGCCTCCACGGCCGTGCGCCGCGCCGAGTCGCTGCGCGAGGGGGTGGACGCCGACTTCGTCGCCGAGCGCTTCGCCGCGTCGTTGCTGTTGACCTTCGCGGGGCTCGCGCTCGGGCTGTCGGCGGTCGGTCTCTACGCGGTGCTCGCGTGGCGGGTCCGGGCGGGCCGGCGGGAGACCGGTCTGCGCCTCGCCCTCGGGGCGGCGCCCGACGACGTGCGCCGTCTCGTCACCCTCCCGGGACTGCGCCTCACCCTCGCGGGGATCGCGGCTGGCGGGCTCGCCTCGGCCTGGCTGGCCGGATGGGCCGAGCGCCTCCTTCCAATGCCGCTCCGTCCGGAGCCGGGCGCCTTCGCGATGGCCGCCGCGCTCCTCCTCGTGGTCGCCCGGCTCGCCGTGTGGGTCCCGGTGCGCCGAGCGGTCCGGCTGGACCCCGTGACCGCGCTCCGGGACGAGTGACCCCGTGGCGCTCTCCGTGATACCTTCCCGCAACCGTGCATCCAGGGGAACGACTGCATGATCAAGCTTCGTAACGTCGAGAAGTCCTACAAGACCGGGGCCGGCGAGACCTTCGTCCTCCGGCGCATCTCCTCCGAGATCCAGAAGGGGGAGTTCGTCACCATCATGGGGCCTTCCGGCGCCGGGAAGTCGACGCTCCTCTCCATCCTCGGGATGCTCGACGGGGACTGGCGCGGCGAGTACTACCTCATGGGCGAGCCGGTCCACGCCATGAAGCCGCGCGCGCGCATCGAGCTGAACAAGCGCTACATCGGCTTCGTCTTCCAGCAGTACCACCTGCTCGACGACCTGAACGTCTACGAGAACCTGGAGATCCCGCTCTCGTACCGAAACGTGAAGCGCAAGGAGCGTCAGGCGATCGTCGCCGACACGCTCGACCGGTTCCAGATCGTCGGGAAGAAGGACCTCTATCCCAACCAGCTTTCCGGTGGTCAGCAGCAGCTCGTCGCCGTGGCCCGTGCGATCATCGCGGAGCCGACCGTGATCCTCGCGGACGAGCCGACCGGGAGCCTGCACTCGAGTCAGGGCCGGATGATCATGGATCTGCTCAAGCAGTTGAACCGCGAGGGCACCACGATCGTGCAGGTCACCCACAACGAAGAGTACGCCGCTTACGGCGACCGGATCATCCAGCTCAAGGACGGTTGGATCGTCGAGGAGTAGGGTGGCCCGTCTGCTCGTACCGAACCCACGACCGTGACCGCCCGCATCCTCATCGCCGACGACCAGCCCGACGTCCTTGAGGCGCTGCGCCTCCTGCTCAAGGCCGAGGGCTTCGAAGCGGTGACGGCGAGCTCGCCCTCCGAGGTCCTGTCCGCCACTAAGCACGAGGAGCTGGACCTCGCGCTCATCGACCTCAATTACACGCGCGACACCACGTCGGGAAAGGAGGGCTTCGACCTCCTCACCGCGCTTCGCGAGCTCGACGGTACGCTCCCCGTGGTGGTCATGACCGCGTGGGGCAGCGTGGAGGGGGCGGTCGAGGCCATGCGCCGCGGCGCGCGCGATTACATAGAGAAGCCGTGGGACAACGAGCGGCTCCTCACGACGATCCGCACCCAGGTCGAGCTCGGCCGCGCGCTCCGGCGCAGCCAGATGCTGGAGGGGGAGAACCAGCGCCTCAAGGGGGAGGGGGCGCCCGAGCTCATCGCCGAATCGAAGGCGATGAAGCCGGTCCTCGAGATCATCGAGCGGGTCGGGCCCTCGGACGCCAACGTCCTGATCGTCGGAGCACACGGGACCGGGAAGGAGGTGGTGGCGCGCTGGCTCCACGCCGTCTCGGACCGGGCGGACCAGCCCCTCGTGGCGGTCAACGCGGGCGGCTTCAGCGAGGGCGTCTTCGAGAGCGAGCTCTTCGGCCATGTGAAGGGCGCGTTCACGGATGCGAAGACCGACCGGGTCGGGTGCTTCGAGTTGGCCGACGGCGGCACGCTCTTCCTCGACGAGATTGCGAACGTCCCCCTGCAGCAGCAAGCGAAGCTCCTGCGGGTGCTGGAGAACCGCGAGATCCAGCGTGTGGGCTCGTCGAAGACGCGCAAGGTCGACGTCCGCGTCGTCTCGGCCACGAACGCGAACCTCGGGGAGGCGGTGGCGAGTGGGGACTTCCGCGAGGACCTCCTCTATCGCCTCAACACGGTCGAGATCCGGCTGCCCCCGCTGCGCGACCGGATCGAGGACATCCCCTTGCTCGCCGAGCACTTCCTGGCGAAGCAGGCGGCGCGCTACGGGCGCGACATCGACGGCTTCTCGCCTCCGGCGATGGCGGCGCTGCTGGAGCACACTTGGCCCGGGAACGTGCGCGAGCTCCAGCACTCCGTGGAGCGCTCCGTGCTCATGGCGCGCGGCTCGCGCATCGAGGCGTCGGATCTGGGTCTGCGGCGACGCGGCGACGGCTCGGCGCACATGGAGGAGCTCACCCTCGACGAGGCCGAGCGGCTCATGATCGAGAAGGCGCTCGAGCGCCACCAGGGCAACGTGAGCCGCGCGGCCGAGGCGCTCGGCCTGAGCCGCAGCGCGCTGTACCGCCGCCTGCAGCGCCACGAGAGCGGCGACGAGGCGTGACCCGGCGGTGAACGGCTGGTGGAGGCGGCGCACGCACGACCAGCGGGTGACGATCCTCACGATTCTCGCCGGGCTGCCCGGTGTGGCACTCTCGCTCGGCCTGCTCTGGCTGGGTGACTTCGCGCCCCGAATCCGCTGGACCGCGTCGATCGCCCTGGTCGGGGTGTGGACCGGGGTGACCGTCGCCCTGCGCGAGCAGATCGTACGCCCGCTCGGCACCCTCGCGAACATGCTCGCGGCGCTGCGCGAAGGGGACTTCTCGATCCGGGCCCGGGTCGGAGGCGGCTCCGACGCGCTCTCGCTCGCCTACCTGGAGGTGACCTGCGTTCCAATAAAGCTGTCGTTAACAGGAGTCATCTTTACCAATTTAATAGGAAGCTTCTAGGCTCATCAAGGTCACTGAAATAGCAAAGTACACGCCCAGTAGATGTCCAGTGATTGTTTTTTATAATTATTACGACCAAATTCTATATTTTTGTCATACGGTCATCGCGCCACCTTTATTAATCTACGTGACCTTCGATGCATTAATATGATCCTC
>JANQME010000067.1 GCA_028280205.1 Longimicrobiales bacterium | reverse complement strand
GGCCGATGCGCGGGACGTGTCTCATCTTCGCAATCTCCTACTTTTCGGTGCGTCGCACCACGAAGTCCCAGTCCGCCTGCGGAGGGTTCGCTCGGTGCGCGCGGCACCGCTCCACGTAGAGCCGGCTGGGTCCGTCGTCGGGACACGCCGTGACGGCCGCTTCGAAGCGGGCCAGCGCTTCGGACCAGTCGTGCGCGCGGTAGGCCTCCATACCGGCGGCGAAGTGCTCGAGTGCCGCCTCCTTCTCCGGGGGGAGCGACCCTCCGCCCAGCTCGAGCAGCTCGTAGACGCGCACGGGCTCGTCCTTGCCCTTCACGGCGATCGTGTCGAGCTCGCGGACCCGGTAGTCGTCGCGCGCGGCGGCGAGCGTGACCTCGGAGACCATGTTGAACGTGTCGTACGTCTTGTTCGCGGGCTCGAGCCGAGCGGCCAGGTTGACCGCGTCTCCGATGGCGGAGTAGTCGAAGCGGTCCTCCCCCCCGACGTTGCCGACGATCACCTCTCCGGTGTGGACTCCGATGCGGACCTTCAGCGCCACGTCGCGCCCGGCGTCCGACCAGCGCCGATTCAGGTCGGCCATCCGGCGCTGCATGAAGACGGCCGTGCGCAGCGCGCGGTCCGCGTGGTCCGGCACGTCCACGGGGGCGTTCCAGAACGCCATGATCGCGTCCCCGATGTACTTGTCGAGGTAGCCCCGCTCGTCGAAGACGACCTGCGTCATGTCGTTCAGGTACTCGTTGAGGAGCGAGATCAGCTCCTCCGCATCCATCTCCTCCGCGATCGACGTGAAGCCGGAGAGGTCGGAGAAGAGGATGCTCAGCGGCCGCTTCTCCCCGCCCAACGCGAGCGCTTCCGGGCTCTCGAGGATCTCCGCGACGACGACGGGTGAGGTGTACTTTCCGAAGGCGCCCTTGAGGATGCGCTTGTCGCGCCCCTCCACGAGCGCGGTGTACGCGACGCTCTGGACGTAGCCGAGGAGCGCGGCCAGGACGGGGGTCGCGATCGGCACCCAGGCACCGACCGCGCTGAAGCGGGCGAGCTCGACGCCGGGCAGGTACACCGTACCCGCCCACGCCCAGAAGCCCAGGGCCCAGGCGCCGAGGACCCCGGTCACCGTGGCCGCCGCGCCGAGCCACTGCCCGCCGAGGAAGACACCGCCCGCTGCGAGCGCCACCAACGCCAGGAGGAGCAGCACGCGCGATGCCGGGCCGAGCGGTCGGACGTACGAGCCGTCGAGGAGGTTCTGCAGCGCGTTGGCGTGGATCTCGACACCGTACATCCACTCGTAGCGGGCGTCGCCGCCGTCCACCGGGGATCCGAAGAAGGGCGTGCGGAAGCGGTCCTCCGGGTGGAAGCCCGTGCCCATGAGCACGATCCGGTCCTCGAAGAAGCCGCGCAGCGTCTCGGCGGCGAAGTCGGCGAGCACGGGGTCCTCCAGGGTTTCGGCGAGCGTCTCCACCGCCGAAGACGGGAGGACCTGGAAGGTGCCCGGAGGTGCTTCGGCGTCGGCGCTCGTGGGCGGGCCGTGGTAGCGGATCCGGAAGGGGAGGATCGATCCCACGGCGTCGGAGCCCGGGTCGTCCGGGCCGGCGTCGTCCGAGCCCGAGCCCCGTTCCCGCGCGCCGTCCGGTCTGCGCCACGCCTCGGGGATCACGCCGACGCCCCGGGGTAGCCCGGGCAGCCCGATCCGTCCCGCCTGGCGCGACACGGCGAGGAGCGAGTCGACATCGAAGCCGCGGGCGTGCGCGTACAGGGCCAGCACGAACGACGGCTCGAGCGCCCCGCCCGAGCGCACGGCCAGCGCCCCGTCCCGGAAGGTCTCGAACGCCGAGGGAAGATCGGCGGAGCCCACGTCCGCAGCCGCGTGGGCGAAGTACGGATGGGGCCGTCGGAGTACGCTCCCGGAATCGGTCTCCTCGGTCGGCGCCACCAGGATCACACTGCCCGCCCGCTCCATCGCGTCGCGCAGGAGGGCGTTGCCCCCGTCGATCCGGTTCAGTCCCTCAAAGAGCTCGTCGAGGTAGACGTCGAGCCCGATCGCGCGCGCACCGCCCACGTCGAGGGCGTCCACTACCCGCGCCAGGTGTGCTCGGGGGAAGGGCGAGATCCAGTCCCATCCCTGATCCGGATCGAGCACCGAAAACTCGTCGAAGAGGACGAGAACGATCTCGCTCTCGCGCCCTCCCCGCCCCGACTGAAAGGACTCCGGAGTCGTCTGCTGGCGCAGGTCGAGCGTGAAGTCCTCGAAGGAGCGCACGCCGGTCAGGCCGCCGAGAGGCCCGCCCAGGAGTCCGGCGAGGACGGTCGCGGAGGCCACCACGCCGGCGAACGCGAGGAGGCGGCGCGTCCTCCTCACGGCTTCAGTTCGTGATTTCGTAGACGACCGACGCGCTTCCCCACGAGTCCAGGCGAACCGCACCGCCCTCGAGCCCGGCGGCTCGCTTCAGCGCCTCCGTGATCTCCGCCGCGAAGTCCGCACCACCCTGCGCGAAGACCGCTCCGTTCGGGATGCTCAGCCCCAGGGGCTGGTCCGTGAGGAAGGCCCGGACCATGCCGCCGCCCACGGGCGGCTGTGCCTCGAAGTAGTACCCCGAGTCGCCCGGGTACTCGAGGCGCTCCCCGGCCTCGATGCGCACCGACGGCTGGTCGGCGTTGGGCAGCAGGAGCGACACGGTGCCGTCGGTGCCGAGATCGACGAGCGTCACGTAGCCGTCGCGGTCGGACTCGAGCGAGAAGCCGATCTCCTCGCCCAGCCCGAACGCCGTGCGCCCACCCAGGAGCCCGACGGAGAAGCCGAACGACTGCGCCGGATTCTCCATGTCGCCGAGCCGCTTCGCGGCGGCCTCCTTCGCCAGGATGGTGGCCAAATCGGCCATCGCCGACGGGTCGGCCGCAACGCCGTCGTGGCGTGTGAACCCGTCCGAGCCGATCACCCGGAGCGCGTCGTCGCGGCGACGCACCAGCAGGTGCCCGAACCCCCCTTCGTCCTCCACGAGGTCGACGTCGGGACCGATCGCGGCGGACAGGGCCTCCGCGAGGCGCGTCTCGAGCGCTGCGACGTTCACCCGGAGCGGGCTGCCCGTGAAGGTGTGCGCCACGAGCCGGGCCCGCTCTCCCTCCGACACCGTTCCCCGCACCACCTCGACCGAGGTCGCGCGCTGCCCGACCGACGAGACGACCATGCGCGCTCCCGAGTCGGTCTCGAACAGCGAGCCCGCGGTGATGCCGAGCGCGAGCCCGGCCCCCAGCTCCGCCCGATCTCCGGAGACGGCCGTGACGGGGAGCGCCATCTCGCCCGGTCCCTCCGAGGCCCCGTCGACGAAGAAGAGCGGAAGGCTCCGCAGCTCGACGTCCTCGGAGATGTACGGGTCCTGCTGGAAGCGGTTGCGCTTGAGCGCTTCGTACGACTGCTGGAAGACCTCCTCGTAGGTCGTGCCCTCGGGCGCCTTCCAGAGCTGTCGGACCAAGAACGTCGTGAACGCGCCTCCGTGGAACGCCTCCCGCCCCTCGTCCGGAGGGAAGAGCGCGTCGACCGCGACCTGGAACGGCTGCGCGGCTGCCAGCTCGAGCACGCGCGCGCGACCCGCGTCGAAGCCCGTTTCGTCCTGCGTCCGACCGGACAGCGCTCGTCGCGCCGCTCCGGCGGGGCGCTCGACCGCGTCGAGGTCACGCGCGAGCAGCCGCCCTGCGCTGAACGGCGTCACGTCCCGCGTGCCCGTGCCCGAATTGCAGTTGTCCAGCACGACGATGACGTTGTCGGTCGGCAGCATTCCCAGCCATGCGTTGAACT
>JANQME010000023.1 GCA_028280205.1 Longimicrobiales bacterium | reverse complement strand
GTGATGCCCTGGTAGATCGAGAGCACCACGAGGACCGACGCCAGCACCCACGCCGGCATCGGGATCGGCGGGAAGAGCAGGAGGATGGTCTCGTGCGGGTAGTAGTACGCGAAGCCCACGAGCACCGCGTACACCGCCCCGGAGGCGCCGACCATGGGCGCAGCGGGCGCGAAGACCGTCTGGAAGAGCGCTGCCCCGATCCCGGACAGGAAGTAGAGCCGGAGGAAGGCGCTCGCGCCCACCTTGGCTTCGAGCCGCGGTCCGAAGATCACGAGGCTCAGCATGTTGAAGGCGATGTGTCCGAGCCCGGCATGCACGAACATGTACGAGACGATCGTCCACGGACGGGTGAACACGCCCGGGGGGAAGTAGGCGAGGTCGCGCGCGATCGCCGGTGCCGACGCGGTGATCAGGAAGACCACGACGTTGGCGATGAGAATGCGCTGAACCCACGGAGTCATGCCGTACATGACGTTCCCTACCCCTCCCGGTCCCCCGGGTGTTTCAGCGAGCGCACCCCCAGCCTCAGGGCCGCCCGTTCTCGCCTCCGTCCTCCGCCCCGGGCTCCGGGTGCTGGCGGGGAGAGCCCCACAAGGTGGCGAAATGAACGAAAGGGGGCGACGGCACCCGTGCCGTCGCCCCCTCGGCGTCGCTATGGACCACAGGACTACCACATATCGTCGTCGTCCCAGTCGTCGTCGTCGTCCTCTTCCTCGTCGTCCTCTTCCTCGAGGTCGTCGTCGTCGTCCTCGTCCCAGTCGTCGTCGTCGTCCCAGTCCTCGTCGTCCAACTCCTCGTCCTCGTCGATGTCGTCGTCGTCGTAGGAGAGGACACGGGGCCCGAGCGTGTCCGCCTCGAACCAGTTCGACCGACCCATTCCGTGCCTCCAGGGCAGTGCCTTTGGCGAAATCCGACTCGTTCGGGCGTTCGCCATCGCGCGTTGACGCGAAGATAAAGGTGCCTCGAAGCGCGTCAACGACCTCTCCCGCGGACGCTCGCGAGAGCCGGTGCGGCTATATTCCGCGCGCCATTCCGAACCGAGACGCGACCCGCGACCGAGACCGAATGACGACCCCCACCAATCCCCTCCTGCGCAGCGAAGACCGAATCCCGTTCCATCTCATCGAAGCGAGACACGTCGAGCCGGCGATCGCGGCCGCGCTCGACGAGGCCGGATCGCAGGTGGACGCGATCGGCAAGGAATCCGCACTACCCACGTGGGACAACACCATGGCAAGACTGGACGAGGCGCTCGAGCGGCTCGCGGAGGTCTTCTCTCCCGTGGGTCACCTCGTCTCGGTGGCCGAGACGCCCGAGCTGCGCGACGCCTACAACGGCGTGCTCCCCGAGATCTCCGCGTTCTGGGCCCGGATCCCACTCGACGAAGACCTCTGGAAGCGGATCAAGGCGTATGCGGCCACGAAGGAAGCCGCCGCGCTCGAGGGCATCCGTCGACGCCACCTCGACAAGACGGTGCGCGACTTCGAGCGGGCGGGTGCCGACCTCCCCGCCGACCGCAAGGAGCGGCTGCAGGCCCGTCAGATCGAGTTGGCCCAGCTCCAGCAGAAGTTCAGCGAGAACGTGCTCGACGCCACCGCCACCTACGAGCTGATCGTCCGGGACGAGGCTCGTCTGGAGGGAGTGCCCGAAGCCCCGCTCCGGCGTTTCCACGAGGCCGCACGCGAGAAGGACGAGGACGGGTTTCTCCTCACCCTCGACTACCCGTCGGTCGAGCCGATCCTGAAGTACTGTCGCGACCGCGCGCTCCGTCGCGAGATCCTCGAGGCGTATACGACGCGCTGTCGGGACGGCGAGTGGGACAACCGGGCGCTGATGGCGCGCATCCTGCGGATCCGCGACGAGATCGCCGATATCCTCGGCTACCCGTCCTTCCCCAGCTACACGCTCGTCGACCGCATGGCCGGAACGGCGGAGCGTGCCATCACCTTCGAACGGGAGCTCGTGGAGCGCACCCGTCCCTACTGGGAGCGCGACACCGAGCAGCTCCGGGCCCACGCCGCCACCCTCGGGATCCCGGAGCTCCGGCCGTGGGACGTCTCGTTCGTGATGGAGGATCTGCGCAAGCGCCGCTACGAGATCAACGACGAGGTCATGCGCCCGTACTTCTCGCTCGGGCAGGTGCTCGACGGAATGTTCGAGATCGCACGGCGCACGTTCGGCTTCCACATCGTCGAAGCACCCGTCGAGGAAGTGTGGCACCGCGACGTCCGGCACTACGAGATCCACGACACGGACGGCCAGCAGGTCGGGGCCTTCTACACGGACTGGTTCCCACGCAAGGAGAAGCGGCAGGGCGCGTGGATGAACCACTTCATCACGGGCGGCCCGACGGCGACGGGCTTTCGACCCCACGTCGGCGTGATGTGCGGCAACTTCACGCCGCCCAACGGCGAGGGCGAGGCGCTCCTCACCCACCGCGAGGTGCAGACCACCTTCCACGAGTTCGGGCACCTGCTGCACCACTGCACGTCGAGGGTGGAGATCCCTTCGCGGGCGGGCATCCACGTGGCGTGGGACTGGGTGGAGCTCCCCTCCCAGCTCATGGAGAACTGGACGTGGGAACGCGAGGCGCTCGACCTCTTCGCACGCCATCACGAGAGCGGTCAGGCGTTCCCGCAGGAGCTCTTCGACCGGATGGTTGCGGCCCGGCGTTTCATGGGTGGGTGGGCGCAGATGCGTCAGCTCTCGCTCGGAACCGTGGATCTGGCGCTGCACGAGGAGCTGGCGCCGCGGCTGCGCGACGACGCAGGCACCGATCCCGACGCATCCGTCGACGAGCGCCAGGGAGAGGAGGCCATGGAGTTCGGACGCGGGCTCTTCGCGGAGTTCTCGCCCGATCCCGCGTTCGCCGAGCTGCACATCCTCACGTCGTTCACCCACCTCTTCTCCGGCGGGTACGCCGCCGGCTACTACAGCTACCTGTGGTCGGAGGTACTCGACGCCGATGTCTTCACGCGCTTCCGGGAGGACGGGATCTTCAACCCGGACACCGGACGCGCATACGTCGAGGCGATCCTGTCACGTGGGGACTCGGCCGACCCCGACGAGCTCTTCCGGGAGTTCATGGGGCGCGAGCCCGACCCCGATGCGCTCCTCGAACGGAATCTCGGAGAGCTCGCGGAAGCGGCGGTATGAGGAGGACGGCCGCGGTGGCGAGCCGCTCGATCACCATGGTACGCGACGCTCGGAGCCGCTCGATCACCCCGGTGCGCAACGCTCGGAGCCGCACGGAGTACCTTACCCATACGGGAACGGAACGCGGGACACGCCCATGAAGCCGAATCGCCTGACCTCGACAGCGTTCACCCTCGCCGCGCTCGCTTCGCTGGGCGCGTGCGACGAAGTCCCGATGAGCTACGGCGACGCGAACAGCATCATCGCCGTGATGGCGGCCGAGGAGTGGGAGCAGTACGAGGCGGTGGTCTACGAGGCCCTGGAGCCGCGGGTCACGACCGTGCGGGACGAGAAGACCTTCACGGTCACGTACCAGGAGCCGTACGCGGAGTTCTGGGACCGCCTCAGGCGCTTCCGGCAGCTCCTCGTCGTGGGGACGCGCGAGGAGCCGTGGGTCCAGGAGGTTCTGGAGGAGGCCCGGGATCCGATCACCGAGAACGGGATCCACCAGGTGTACGACGTCTGGTCGCGCGGCCAGACGGTGACGCTGCTCCTGCTGGACTCCGGCTGGGGCGATGCCGAGATGGCGGAGCACCTGCCGGCGCTCAACGAGCTTCTCGACGGCCAGTATCGGGCGTAC
>JANQME010000376.1 GCA_028280205.1 Longimicrobiales bacterium | reverse complement strand
GGATGTCGCCCAGCTCTCCACCGTCACCCGCCGGATCTCCGGTCTCCCCGAGCCGGACCAACGGGAGCGGGCGGGCCGGCGACTCGTGACGAAGCTCGGTGAAGGGGGCGCGGTGGACCGGCGCCGGGCCGGCGCGCGCGCCGCGCTGGATCTGGGCCTCGAATCCGAGGCGTTCGACCTCGCCCGTTCGGTGGCCGACGACCTGGACGGACGCGCCCGCAGCACCTTCCTGGCCGACGTTGCCCGCCGAGCCCGGGACACCGACATGGTCGACGTGGCGGCGTGGGCGTACGACGAGCTGGGAGGCAACGCGGCCTCACCGGCGGAGCGTCGGCAGTTCGACCAGCGCATCGTCGACGTCTCCCTCGCGGCCGGGGACACGGCGGCGGCGCTCGAGGCGCAGCGGCGGCTGGCCGACTCGTTCTCTCGGGGCTCGGTCGACCGGCGGCGCGCGACGGCGGACGTCATCCGGCTGGAGAGCCACGAGTCGAGCCCCGACGAGCTGCGCGGCATGCTCGGCGACTTCCGCGACGACTTCCCGAACGCGCCGGAGCTCGACGACCTCGCGGCCACCGTCGCCGGGGTGCTGCAGGCCCGCGGGGACGAGGCCGGCGCGGCAGCCGTGCTGGAAGGGGTGGAGGGACCCCGGAGCTCGCTCGAACGCGCGTACCTCCTGCTCGGTGCCGGAGAGCTGGCCGAGGGCCGTACGGCCCTCCTGCGTGCGCTGACCGGCCTCCCGCCGGCCGAGGCGACGCCGGTGATCCGGTTCGCCGGCCTGATGGGCCGTGCGTCGGCGCCGGCCGCGCAGGCGCTCGCCGAGGCGGCCGTCACGGCACGGGGCGGGCGGGCGAGCGAGGCTGCGACCACCCTCGCGGACCGGGTCGACGACTTCGAAGAGTCGGAGCGCGCTCCGCTCCTCGGCCAGGCCGCGCGCATGGCCGCCGACGGCGGGGACGACGCGCTCGCGGCGCGGCTGCGTACCCGGATCGTGGAGGAGTACCCCGACGCGCCGGAGTTCGGCGAGGCGGCACTCGCGCTCGCGCGCTGGCACGCACGCAGCCCTCGTGGCCTCGAGGAGGCCGTCCGTCTCCTGGAGGACCTCATCGCCGCCCGGCCGAACGCGGCCGTGGCGCCCGACGCCCGGGTCGAACTGGAACGTCTGCGCGAGCGGGGCCGATGATGCGACGGCACACATCGGCCCGCCCCGTTCTTGCGCTCACCGCTCTGATTGCGGCGGGGCTCTTCGCTCCGCGCCCCGCCGCCGCGCAGTGGCTTCTCGTGCCCATGGACCGCGCCCAGCAGAACCACCTGCGCGCGTACGGACTGACCTACTGGGCGCTCGAGCAGCACGAGCGGGGAGAGTGGCTGCTCAACTTCCGCGGCGGCTCGTTCCTGCTGCCGGACCGCGGCGGGATCCGGCGTGAGGCGGCGCTTCGTGGAGTCACGATCGAGGCGATGGACGCCTCGGCCGAGGCGCGGATGCGCGCCACGATCCAGAGCGCCAACATGGAGGCCGTCCCCCTCGAGCGCGCCCCGAAGGTGGCGGTGTATACGCCGCCCAACTCCACGCCGTGGGACGACGCGGTGACGATGGCGCTCGAGTACGCCGGGATCGAGTACGACAAGATCTGGGACACCGAGGTCGTCAACGGCGACCTCTCCGACTACGAGTGGATCCATCTCCACCACGAGGACTTCACCGGGCAGTACTCGAAGTTCTTCCTCACGTACTCGGGCGCGCCCTGGCTGCAGGAGGAGGTCGCCCGGAACCAGGAGGCGGCACGGGCCGGAGGCTTCGCGGACGTCCCGGCCCTCAAGAAGCACGTGGCGCGCACGATCCGGCAGTACGTGGAGGACGGGGGCTTCCTCTTCGCGATGTGCTCCGCGACCGAGACGCTCGAGCTGGCGCTCGCGGGCGAGTCCGTGGACATCGCGGCCGCCTACTCGGACGGGACGCCGCCCGATCCCAACGCTTCGGCGAGGATGGAGTGGGCGAAGTCGATGGCCTTCCGAGCGGGGATCGTGCAGGTGGCGCCGTCGGTGAACTCCTTCTCGGACATCGACGGTCATCAGGTCAACACCCCGTGGCGGCAGGAGCTGGGCGTCTACACGCTCTTCGACTTCTCGGCGAAGTTCGACCCGGTCCCGGCGATGCTCACGCAGAACCACGAGTCTGTGCTCTCCGACTTCTACGGGCTCACGACCTCCTTTCGGGAGGACCGGCTCAAGGCGAGCACGATCGTCCTCGCCCAGGAGGCGGGTCGCGCCAAGTACATCCACGGGAATCTGGGCGAGGGCACGTGGACGTACTTCGGGGGACACGACCCCGAGGACGCCGAGCACCAGATCGGGGATCCGCCGACCGACCTCTCGCTCCACCCGAACTCCCCGGGCTACCGGCTGATCCTCAACAACGTCCTCTTCCCGGCGGCGAGGAAGAAGAAGCTCAAGACTTGAGCGCGGGCATTCCGGAGGGCTTCCCGATCACGCTGCCCCGCGAGGCGCTCGCGGGGCTCGACGGGCTGGAAGGGCTGGACGACGATCCGCGACCGGACGGGGGCGACGCTCCTCCGAGCGTCGATCGCGGGCTCCTGCCGACGAAGGGCAGACGCGCGCGCCGCGCTCCGGAGCGCCCGCTGACGCTGTCGGAAGAGGCCGCCGCCGCCGTCCGACGCGAGGTGTCCCGCGCGGGTGGCCGTGAGGTCTGTTTCCTCGCGGACGTCGACGAGCACCGGGTCGTGCGCGGTGCCCGGGCGGTGGCGCGCGGCAACTTCGACGCCGTACTCGTCGCGGCCCGCGACGCCGAGGCAGGGGGG
>JANQME010000366.1 GCA_028280205.1 Longimicrobiales bacterium | reverse complement strand
CCGACTCGACGCGCCCTGTCGGTCGAGCCGACGGAGGCGTTGCGAGCCGAGTCCTGAGCTCGGCGGCAGAGAAGCGTCCGACGGGCGATGCGGGATCAGTTGCTGCTCGGGGTGCCCTGCAAGCCCGTTGGAAGTATGTCGAACGGATCGTCGACCGTGTTCGCCCGCTCCTTCAGATCGGCGAGGGCCGCGACCAGGTCGCCGCCGTGCGTGGCCAGGAACGCATCGAACGCCCGCAGCTTGTAAGCCTGACATCCACGGCCGCACCGAGGGGTTTCGACGTCATGCCGGACGGGCGCCTGATCTTCCTCGAGGGCGTTGCGCCGGACAGCCTCCAGTCGTCCATCGATCGGCAGGCCCGGGCCGTGGCCATCGTGAACTGGTTCGAATCGGTGCGGGATCGGATCGGGAACTGAGGCTCCCGCCCGAAGCCTCCGACGACGCATCATTGGGAAGCCCTCGTGATCGAGAATCGCGCAGTTAGAGTCTGGGATCCACTCGACTCTCGGGACTCCGTATAGAAGTTCGCCCAGTAGACGTCGTAGGTCCCGGTCGGGAGCGTGTCCGTCGCGGTATCGACCGAACGTAGGTCGAGTTGGCGCACCACTCCGGGCGTCGTTCCCGTCACCTGCGTCAGGGTGAACACCGGCGCTCCCGTAGCACCCTCCTCGCTGAGGGTGGAGGTGAGCCGATACTCCACCGGGCCGCCCTCCACCGTGAACCGGGCGCCGAAGAACCCTCCCGCTTGCCCGCCGTTGCCGCACGCAGACCCAGGGCCCTGGCTGCCGGAGAGGTTCACGGAGCCCTGTACGGCATAGAGCTCAGCCCCGCCGCCCGCCGTGACGGTGGCAGAGATCGTACCGGACGCGGAGCTGCCGAGGTAGCTGTGGTTCTGCTGGGCGGTGAACGTCCCGGTTCCGGACACCTCACTCCCGTCGAACCTCGTCTGCATGTCGCTGCACAGCCCTGCCCGCACCGTGACGGAGACCCACCCGCCAGGCTCGGCGGTGACCGTAACGCCCTGATCGACCGAGACGTTCGCCACCGCCGTCGCTGTCGAGAATCCGGGTGACGATGCCGTGGCGAAGATGGCCATCGTCGACGTCGTGGGGTCGAGGGCACCCTCGGTGTAGACGTATCCCTCGCCGTCCGTCGTGCCTGTCGCAGTGCCGAGCGTGCCGCCGGTCGCTGTGAGCGTCACGGGGATCCCCGCCCGGAAGACGACGGTGTCGCCGGGGGCCTGAGAGCCCACCCGGACCGTGACGGGGAAGAGCTCACCCGGCTGGGCGGCGGACGGGACAGTGATCGTGGGCAGAAGCTGGCCGAGAAGCTCCGGTGCCCAGTGCCAGTCCCCTCCAAGGCGCAACGTGTCACTCACCTCCGCGAAGCCGATCTCGTCACCCCGGCTACCGTAGACGGTGGCCCTCAGGAGGTACGCCTCGGGTGCCGCGAGCGTCACCACATTCGCCGAGTCGCCCGGCACGTGACTGCGTACCTGCACGGTATCCCCGGAGGCGGAGCGGATGTATCGGACAACGACGCTGTCGGACCCCGGCACTTGGAGCAGCCTGGTCGGGTCGACCACCACGTCCCCCGAGAAGACCAGGAGCGGCAGCTCCGCGGCCCCGTAGTCGGGGTCGCTGAACACGGACTGGAGGACCTCCAGATCGGTCACTGAATCCGCTACGGCACCTGGCACATATCGCTCCGCGAAGGGATCGAGGCTTCCGTCCCCGTTGAAATCGCCGCGCGGGTACTTCGACTCGCCCACCACGCCCTCGACAACGCCGTTCCCGTTCACGTCTTTCTTGACATGGAGGCTATCGCCGTCGAGGGCGAGGCCCGCTCCCTGGGCATACAGCTGGAGCACCCAGTCCCGGTAGCGGCGGAAGTCGGACATGTCGACCTGCCCGTCGCCGATCCCCCGGTCCCCGTCCGCATCCTCCTCGGTGTACGGGGCGGATCCCGACATGCGCTGGTTCCCGTCGACCGTGCCGTCGTCGATGTCCAGCATCATTCGCAGGACGCCGGACCCGCCTGTGATTCGGTCGATGTCGAGGGCCGAGGCGAAGGCGTCCACGCGGTTGCTCGCTCCCCCAGCTACGGGTACGGAGTTCGCCGAGAGCAGGCTACGGATCTGTGCGTGTGTCAGGTTCGGCTCGATGGCCAGGAGGTAGCCGGCCAGACCCGTCACGAGGGGCGCGGCCATCGAGGTGCCGGATAGACGGCCGTAGGTCGCGGTCCCATTCGCGTCCATATAGGCCGACAGGATGAGGCTTCCCGGCGCCGAAATCTCGCCGTCGATGTTCGAGAAGGAGGAGCGCACCACGGCCCCAGAACTCGTGAGACTGTCCGACTCGACGACGAGGATGCTCGAGACACCGTGCTCGAGGCGCGCATTCGTCATGGGACTACTGAAGGCGGCGTCCTGAAGGGTGGCCTCCGCGTCGTTGCCGGCGGACGCCACCAGGAGCGGCACATCCTGCTGGGCCTCGAGGGCGGCGAGAACCTGGCTGAAGATGAAACCCTGTGTCGAGGCGATGCTCCGGGCTGCGGCGTTCGTGTTGGGGTCGATGCTCGACTGACTCCAGTTGTAGCCCAGGCTCGCGTTGACGACGGCGAGATCCGGCCGCGCACTAACGAGCTCGTGATAGCCCGACAACATCTGCTCGCCCCAGCTTGTGCGCTGGGCCAGGAGGTTGAGGCCGGGCGTGCCGAAGTCGGGCCCCATCACCACGAGGTCGGCGAACGGGTTGATCCCGTCGACCCCGGTCCCGTTGTTCCACTCGGCACCGATGATTCCGGCGACGTGCGTCCCGTGCCCGGACTCGACGCTGGGCGTCAGGTTCTCGGCATACGACAGGTCGGGGTGATCGGCGTCGAAACCCGCGTCCAGCACACCGGTGGGCGTCGTCCGCCCCATCTTGGTGATCGCTCCGTTCAGGTTCCACATCTGTGGGGCCCGCACCAGCTCGAGCCCCCAGTTCCCCCCCGCCGGGAGTGCGTCCCACGACCAGTCCGGAGGTGTGGTGCCGCCGGACGGTGGTGTGGCTCCCCCTGCGAGGAGGACGTCCACCACCGCGGCCTCGAAGGCGGAGGTGGTGGTGAGCGCATCGACGGCCGCGGCGGCGGCCTCGTGGGTGTCGGTCGGGAGCTCCAGGAAGACGATCGCGCCGATGCCGTTCACGCCCTTGATCCCGCCGATGATTGGTGCCTCCAGCGCCTCCAGCGCCTCGTTCACACCGCCGACGGTCGCGTCCCGGGCGAGCAGGGCGACGATCGTCCGTACCGAGAGACCGACTCCCGAGAGGTCGGGGTGGTCCTCGGCGTACTCCTCCGCCCGCGGTCGGAAGGGGGCGGTGGGGACGGCGGCCGGGGCAGAGTCGTCGGGATCACCGGGGAGCGCGCCCAGGGCAATCGTCTCGATGAGCGCCTCGCCCCGCAGGCCCTCGTGGCTGGCCGTGATCGTCGCCGGGCCGGCAGCACCCGACACGACCACGTCGAGCGCGACTTCTCCTCCGCTCAGCGCGACGCTGGCCGGGGTGAGAGAACCGACCGACGACGACAATGCGACGACGCCGGAGAAGCCGCCGAAGGGCCGGCTCCCCTCGGACCCGATGGCCGTCACGGTGAGGGGGAACGGTTGACCGGCGTTGACGGCCCGGGGTACGGCGAGTTCGAACCCCGCGAGTTCCTCGCCGGTCTCGGTGGCCGTGGGGGACGTCGCCTCCGAACAGGCACCGAGCACGACGGCCACGACGAACGAGAGTAGGGGCCCGAGACGGTGCAGCCGCGTGCGCGAGGTCATGACCGGAGTCCTTGGGGGGCGTGGGCGAGGCGGGTTCGCTCCCCAGACTAGGCGCCGCCCGATAGACGGCCGTCACGCCGCCGTTAGGTCGCGGTAAGTACCTCTTGCACAACGCCTTCGAGAGGCGTTACCGCCGACCCGTGCGTCTTGAGTCCTCCATGAGACGAGCCGATCGCGCCCGGGCGTCGCGCAGAACCAGGAGGTCCTCGTCGCCGTCCGCCCAGAGCTCGATGAGATCCTCGTAGTGCTCCCGCGCCGCCTCCCCGTCGCCCCCCTCCTCGGCGAGCAGGCCGAGGTGGTAGCGGGCCAGGAACCAAGGCTCCTGACTCTCGTACCCGATGGCGTAGCGATCGTCGATCAGCTCTCGGTAGAGCCGTGCGGCGCCGTTGTAGTCCCCGGCGCGCGCCCGCGCTCGAGCGAGCGCATCCGCAGACAGCGGCGCGTCTACGACGCGGTGGGAGACCTCGAGGGAGTCGAGCCCGTCCTGGACACGCCCCTCCGCGACCGCGATCTCGGCTTGGAGCCACCGCCGGTGGAGGCCGTCCCCGCCCTGACCCTCCCGCGCCTCGAGTTCGGCGAGCACCGCCGTCGCCTCGCCGAGTCGCCCGGCGGCAACCAGCTCCACGCCGAAAGATCGGAGCCACGTGGCCGCGATCCGTGGGGCCACCATGTCGTGGAGCCCGTCGAGCTCCCTTTCACGCACATCATCCTCCCCGAGGGCCGACGCGGCCCGCGCGAGGTAGAGGCGGTTTCGGAACTCGCTCGTGGCCATGCCCGCGGCGCGGGAGAGGAGGGCAGCCTCTCGGAATCCCTCCATCGCGCTTCGATGGTGACCGTAGAACATGTCGGTGAGCGCCAGGGACCGAAGTCCGTCGGCACGCTGGGCCTGGGTCCCGGCGAGCATGGCTCGGAAGGTCTCACGGGCCCGCTCGGGGTCGTCGAGCTTCATGTACACGAAACCGGCCCTATGATTGACGCCCCCGAACTGGCGTGTCCGCGCGTCCGGCTGCAGCGCGAACGCCTCCTCGAAGGAGGTCGCGGCCTCCTTGAAACGACCCAATCGATCGTAGATGAAGGCGACGTTGATCCGCGCCGAAGCATCCGCCGGATTGAGTCGAAGCGCACGCGCGTAGGCCTCGGCTGCTTCGTCGAGCTCCCCGAGACCCCACAGTTGTCGGCCCAGATTCGCCCACGCGACGGCGTCGTCCGGGTAGACGCGGAGGTAGCTCCGTAGCGTGGCGACGGCCTCATCGGTGTTGCCCCGCCCCACCTCGATGAGGGAGCGGATCCAGAGTCGCTCGCGTTCGCCGAGATCGTCCAGGAGAGTCTCCGCCACCTCGTAGTGGTAGACTGCGGCATCCGACGCGGCGCCATCGATCCAGCGGTTCGCCATCCCGAGGGAGGCGTGCGCCCAGGCGAAGCCCGAATCCAACGCGACGCTCTCGCTCCAGAGCGTCCTGGCCTCTTCTGGGCGCCCCTCGTCCCAGGCGCCCTGGCCTACCGCGAAGAGCTTCAGCGCACTCAGGGAGGACGTCGTCGCCCGGGGCAGGGCGACGCTGGTCTCGTCGATGGCCGACAGCGATTCACCCAGTCTCCGCCGCACGACCCGGCCCAGACTGTCCAGAGCCGGCAGAACCGCCGCCCTGCCCCCGGCACGCACCTCCTCCGCCAGAACAACGGCCCCGGTGGTGGGATCCAGGAGTTGGCCGGAGAGTGCGTACACGGTGTCGAGCCGTGTGACGTCCACAGCCAGGACGGCTTTGATCCAGGGCTCCCGCTGTGCGATCTCCAGCGCCATCGGCACGTCGATTCGTGCGGCGCTGTCCGCACCCATGCGCGCCAACGTCGCCCGGACCTGACCTGCGGGCACCAGATTGACGAACTGTGACTGCCGAAGCGCGATCGTCAGGGCCGTCTGCAATGAACCGTCGAAGACCTCCTCACCGGTCCGGTTGCTCAGCTCCGTGACGAGGATGAAGTCGCGATCCTCCAAGCCCATTCCGTCCGAAGGCCTCAAGAGGAAGACGAGCGGGGTCAGGACCAGGGCGGCGATGCCGACCAACCAAGCCGCACGGGGGAGCCGCACCCGCGGCTCGTGTGCCGCAGGCCGGACGGGCGGCCCGGCTTCGACGGGGACCGGAAGCTCGGCTTCGCTCGGCCGGGTCGACGGGGCCGGATCGAGGGTCTCGACGGGCGATACGGTGGGCGAGACGACAGCCGGACGTTCCGGAGGAGCACTGCGGAGCCGATTCGCCAACTCGACCACGGCGGGGTCCGGATCGGCGCCGAGTTCGGCGCGGACCAGCTCTGCGTGGATACGGGCGTATCGAAGGGCGGCAGGCCGGTCGCCGGCGGCGTCGAGCGCCTCCATGAGCCGGCGGGCGATCCGGGAGCTGTAGGGATCCTGGCTGGCGAGTTCGCGCCACCGGAGGACGGCCTCGTCGTAGTCGCCTCGCCCCTCGGCGTCCTCGGCGAGGCGGGTCAGTGCGCTCGCTCGCAGTCGCTCGAGGCGCCGACGCTGCTCGTGGACCCACGCTTCGAAGTCCGGGGACGCCCCCGGAACGTGAAGCCCCTCCAGGAACGGCCCCCCGTAGAGCCGCACAGCCTCGTCGTCGCGGCCCGCCTCTACGGCCTCCGCCAGCAGCACCGCGTCGCATTCGACAGCCCCGGGCCGGAGACCGATCTCTTGCGTGCCGCGGTTGACGATCACGTCGGGGCCGAGTGCGCGGCGCAGGTGATGGAGCGTGTTGCGCAGTACGTTTCGGGCCTGCTCCTGGCTTCGATCGGGCCAGAGGAGGCCTACGACCACGTCGCGCCGGCAGAAGCCGTCTGCGAGGGCGAGGTAGGCGAGGAGCGCGAACCGCTTGGGTGCGCGAAGCACGGATCCGGGATCGGCGCCCGACCCCTGGAGCTCGACCGCGCCGAGGGAGCGCAGCCTCAGGTCAGCCATCATTCGGTTCGGTCGTTCCAGATCTGCGCTTCGACTCGGGGACGACGCGGGCGGGAGGCTAGCCGCTCGTCCTCGGTCGACGGAAGAGTCGAGTGCGACGCACTCCTAAACCGAATCTCGACCGGGGGCGCCGGGGCCGCCAGCCGTGGCCCCCCGTTTCCCCGGTCTTCAGAGTGGTGCAACCGCAGTTAGGGATAGGAAATCCAACCGCTGTCCGCCGCCGAGTGCCGTCGCTTCACCGAACGGGTGTGGAGGAGGATTCGACCGACAGGGCCCTGGCGTCAAGGCTCGTGCAGGGCGGGTTCCGGTGCGGTCCCGAGCGTGCCGGGTGGCGCAGCGCTCGGGGGAAACTGATACACGGATCGGCCTGCGGGATGATCGCGAGGGACGGCGAGGCTGGACGGCGGACGTGAGGCCGCGGGCCCCGCGAGCGCGGGGTCGTGGGGAGTGTGCGCGAAGGCGCTGCTCAGGCGCTCCAGGTGCCGTCGTCCCCGGGGAGCGACTGATCGAAGGGGTCGCGTCGGAGGGATCCGGCTGCTTCGCGGTCCCACGGGGAGGGCGGATCGACGGCGAGCAGTTCGGTCTGGGGAGGTGCCCGTGCGGGCGAGAGGGGTGGTGGACGGTCCGGGATCCTCAGGTGCCGGAGGATGGGGCGGACGACGGTGGGGTCGGTGAGAAAGGCGAGGATCCGCATGGGCCCGTCGCAGGCGGGACACGTGAGGGGGTCGATCTCGTAGACGCGGGCGAGGAGCTGAGCTCATCGGGGTATGCCGTCGGCTCCCGCCCGTACCGGGTCACCTCCCGGCGCCAGCGCGAGTTCGGTGCGAAGACGCCAGAGAACGTCATCCTCGGCGCCCTTGTAGAGCAGCTCACGCAAGCCGAGTGGATCAGCACCGTGATGGAACGCGTGGGAGCCGAGGTCGCGAAGCTCTCGGAGCACCTACCCGAGACCATTCGGGCAAAGGAGTCCGAGCTGAACTCCAAGGAACGCCGACTCACGAACTTCGTCGACTTCATCGGCGAGGGACGTGGGAGCCAGGCGCTCGCCACGGCCCTCATCGAGACCGAAGGCAGGGTGGAGGCTCTGCGGTCAGAGCTGGACGCCCTGCGCCGTAGCCGGAAGAAGGTGTTCCAGTCGCCGCCGATGGAGTGGATCGAGGAGCGCCTTAGCCGAGTCCAGGAATTGCTCGAGCGTCGCACCGAGCAGTCGGCACTCCTCCTCCGCGACGTCCTCGGCACGATCCGTTTGGAGCCCTCAGCGAGGGGATGTTGGCCGGCCCTACTACCTGGCCCGGACCTCCATCGATTGCATCGCCCTACTCGAAACGCCGCCCGGAGCCGAGGCCCCGGACGGCGGTTCGAATTCATTGCGACAGTGGAGGCGGCGGGAGTGAGCTGCGGTGCGCTGCGCGCGTCCTCGCTCGTCTCCTCGGTCAGCGGACGAACCCAACCGCCGACCCGCTCTGCTCGTCGGCTCAAACCCGCTCTGCGTCTTTCGCTCCGCGAAATCCGCGCGGCTTCGACTCCCGCCGTGCAAACAAGAAGACCCGGGGCTCCTCGAGGAGCCCCGGGCCAGTCATGGAGGCGGCGGGAGTCGAACCCGCGTCCGCATTCGGATTCAGCGAAGCCGCTACGTGTGTAGATCACTGGAAGTCTCGCCGCGGTCGGTCAGTGATCAACCGGGTCCGCGGCCAGCCGCCTGAGTGTCTCGCCTCCCGCCCCGGCGACATGAGCGGGAGACCAGCCCGAATCGTCGACGTCTCAGGGAACGCCTCGGGCGGGCGATCCAGGAGACGGGCTACCTAAGGAAAGTCCTTAAGCGGCCAGTGCCAGGTTGTCGTTGGCAGTTGAACGTTTTCCCGAGGTTTTGCGAGGATCGAGAACCTCGACACGCTGCTCCACCTTCACCGGACACGTCGAAACCGTGACGCCCCCGATGGTCGCGCGTCTCGGCCGGTGGCGGTGACGCGCGGGGTCTTTCAAACATCTGTATGGCAAGGTAACACCTCGGCGCCTTCGATAACCCCTTGCCGACTAGATGCATTATACATATAGTCATCCCGCATCGAGTCTCGCAGCCTGTCCCGGAACTGCCCGTGCCGCTGAAGCAGCGAACCTTCCACGTACTCCTCTCCCTCGACGACGGCCCGCTCCACGGCTACGCCGTACGGAAGCGTGTGCTCGAGCAGAGTGAAGGGGCGTTCGAGCTCGAGCCGGGCGGACTCTACCGGACCCTCGCCCGCCTCGAGGGCGACGGTCTGATCGAGCCGGTCGAAGCCCCCGCCGACGACCCGTCGCCCGACGCGCGCCGCCAGTACTACGCGCTCACCCACCGCGGACGGTCCGCTCTGGCGGACGAAGCACGGCGCCTGTCTCGGCTGGTCGGGCGTCCCGACGTCGCCGCCCTCGCCACGTCACGCTGATCATGTCCGACCGGCCGCCGCGCCCACGCGAGCCCCGTCGCCCAGCATCGCGCATCTACGCCCGCCTGCTCGGGCTGCTCCCGGCCGCCACCCGTGCCCGGTTCGCCGACGGGATGGCGGCGATGTTCGACGACGCGCTCCGCGATCTGACCGGAGCCGCTCGCGTCCGGTTCATTGTTCGGGCCTTCGCCGAGATCCTGGCCATGAGCGTCACCGAGCGGCTGCGTCGCGTCGCCGAAGCCGTCGTCACCGTCGTACGTGCCGGACCGCCGGCTGGCTCGCTCGCCGCGGATCTTCGCAGCGACCTCGGACTCGCCGCGCGGGCGCTCGCTCGAAGTCCGGGCCGCTCCTTGGTGATCGTGGCGACGCTGACGCTCGGGATCGGACTCAACAGCGCGATCCTGAGCTTCGTCAACGGCCTGCTGCTCCGCCCCCTGCCCTACGCCGAGCCGTCGCGCCTGGTACAGCTCAGCGAGACCGCGGCCGACTTCGAGACGATCGACCTCTCGCTTCCGGACTTCGCGCTCTGGCGCGCCGAAGCCCGCATCTTCGACGGGATGTTCGCGTTCGACGACACGGGCTTTCTCGTGGGCGGTGTCGACGGCGCGGAACGAATCGAAGGCGCGGTCGCCTCCCCGGGATTCCTCGATGTGCTCGGCGTGCAGCCGTTCGCAGGACGCGGGTTCACGAGCGCGGAAGAGCGACCCGGCGGCCCCGAGGTGGCGATCGTCAGCCGCCGGCTCTGGGAGGCGCTCTGGGGCGAGGTCGATTTCGGGTCGGAGGCGACGATCGTCCTGAACGGACGGACGCGGCAGATCGTGGGGGTGGCCCCGGCCGGCTTCCACTTCCCGGAGGTCGCCGACATCTGGGTGCCTCTGGCCTTCGACCCCTCGACCGCGGATGCGTTCGACTACGGCTACGACGCGATCGGTCGGCTCACCGAGGGCGCTACGCTCGACGATGCCCGCTCCGAGGGAGCGCGCGTCGCTTCTCTTCTCGCGGCCGCCTACCCGGGCAAGAAAACCGGGATCGGGACAGCCGTCTACCCGCTCCGTTTCGCCGACGTCCCGGGTGGGCTGGCCGCCGCGTCGCTTCTCGCGCTCCTCTCGGTCATGCTCCTCCTCCTCGTCGCCTGCACGAACGTGGCGATGCTCCTGCTGGCCCGGGGCGAGGAGCGCAGGGCCGAAATGGCCACGCGCCGGGCGCTCGGCGCGAGCCGCGGCCGCCTCCTTCGCCTCGTCCTCACCGAGTGCCTGCTCCTGGCCGCGCTGGGTAGTGCAGGCGCGCTGGTGGTAGCGGCGAACGCGGGACCGGTGTTCGAGGCGCTCCTGCCGGACGAACGGCCGTTCTGGCTCCACTTCGGTGCGGATGCGGTCGTTCTGCTCTGGACGCTCGCGGCGGGACTCGTCTCCGCGGTCGGCATCGGGGCGGCGCCCGCGCTCCAGGCTACCCGTCGCGGCCCGGGGACGACATTCGCGTCGGAACGACGCTCGATCGGATCGGCCGGCCGCGGGCTGGTGGTCGCGCAGGTGACGGCCGCGGCCTTCCTGTTCGCGCTCTCCGCGACGACCGTCCGCGCCCTGGCGGAGATGATGGGCGGCGACCCCGGACTCGACCCGACGGACGTCGTCGTGCTGGATGTCGTCCTTCCGCCCTGGGAGTACACGTCCCCCGAGGACCGGGCCGAGGCCGGCCGGCGCGTCCTGGAGCAGGTTGGCGCCGTCGCGAGCGTCCAGGCGGTGTCGATCGTCGAGGCGGTCCCGTTCGTCGGCTCCGGCGCCGAGGTGTCGATCGAGGCCGCCGACCGGCCCGGCGGTGCCTCGGCCGTCGCTGTGCTCGACCCCGTAGCCGGCGGGTACTTCCCCATGCTGGACATCCCGATCGTGGAGGGCCGAAGCCCGACCGAGGCGGAGGAGCGAGCCGCGGCCGCGGTGGCGGTGGTGAGTCGCGCACTCGCACGGCGGCTCTGGCCGGACGGGAGCGCCGTCGGCCGACGGGTGCGCCACTCGGATCCCGGCGCGCGGAGCCCGACCATCGAAGCGAACCGCCCTTGGCTCACGGTGGTCGGCGTGGCCGAAGACGTTCGAGGAGACGGCCTGGGGCGCCCGCCGCGGGGCCGTGTCTACACGCCGTGGAGCCGCAGCGCGGGTGTCGGCTTCTCCCTGCTGATCGAAGCGGATCGCGCGGTTCAGCCCCTGGTGACCGACGTACGCGCCGCCATCGCGTCGACCGATCCCGGCGCGGGATTCCGCGAGCCCGCCACGCTCGAGGCCGGCATGAACCACTCGATCTGGATCGAGCGGCTCGCCACCGGGCTCATCGGCGCGTTCTCCGCCCTCGCCCTGCTCCTGGCCCTTCTGGGGGTCCACGGCTCGGTGGCTCACTCCACCCAGCGCCGGGCACGCGAACTGAGCGTGCGCGTGGCACTCGGAGCGTCGGTCGGGTCTCTACGTTCGACGGTCACGATCGAGGCGCTCCGTGTCGTGGCCGCGGGGGTTGCGGTAGGCCTGACAGCCGCGACGGTCGGGACGCGCCTGGCCGCTCCATTCCTACCCTGGGCCGGGAGCGCCGACCCGCTGACGATCGGGGTGTCGGGGCTGATCCTGGTCGCCGCGGCGGGCGTGGCCGCCTACCTCCCGGCGCGAGCGGCGACGCGGGCGGACCCGTCGGAGGTGCTGCGCGGGTCCGCCCGCGGCGCCGCTCGCGCCGGGAGGTAGGCGGCCACGCCCGCCGCGGCGACCAGGATCCGCCCCGGCACCCCGATCGTCAGCGGGTCGGCGCTCCCGGCCC
>JANQME010000249.1 GCA_028280205.1 Longimicrobiales bacterium | reverse complement strand
CGGCCGGTGCGGCGACGACCGGCCGCCCGTGTCCTCACGCGGGCAGGCGCTCGACCACGTGGCGTTCGTCGTCGACGAGCTCGACGCGTGGCACGCGTGGCTCCTCGCCCGTGAGGTGACCGTCCTCGAGGACGTTCGGCCGTTCGACGGGGGGCGGGCGCTCGTGATCGAGGGTCCGGACGGCCTCGCGGTGGAGCTCGTGGAGCGGCCGTACGGAGGGGCGTGACCGACCATTCGATGCGCATCGGCATCGACATCCGCACCGTCGATCCGATCGAGCCGGGACAGCAACGCATGCTCTGGCGCTTTGGCCGGTGGCTGGCCGGGCGCGGACACCCGGTCGAGTTGCTCACGCTCCGCTCCCAGCGCACCGACGTCACCCTCCCCGAGGGAGTCACGCTGCACCGCCTGCACGCGCTCGGGCGCTCGGCGCTCCACCGGTACGTCACGGCGCTCGATCTGGACGTCCTCCTTCTCAACCCCGAGCGCGCCCGCCGCTACCGTGGCCTATCCGCGAACGTGCTCCGGTCGGGCTACGGGACGGAGCACTACGCGCAGAAGCTGCGCTCCTTTCGTGGCCCGCTCGAGCGGGGTCTCCGATGGCTGCTGCGCGCGAACCCGTGGGACGCGGCGGAGCGCACGTGGGAGCGGGCGTTCTACGAGGACGCCGAACCCACCCCCGAGATCATCGCGCAGTCGGCCTACATGAAGGGGCAGATCCTGGCGAGCTACGACGTCGCGCCCGAGCGGGTGCACGTCGTGCACAACGGGATCGACACCGACGAATACTCGGTCGAGACGCGCACGGCCGAGCGCACACGCATGCGGGACCGGTGGGCGATCCCCGACGACGCGCTCTGCCTCCTCGTGCTGGCCCACAACTTCCGCCTGAAGGGGGTCTGGGACATCCTCGACGTCGTCGCACACCGCATCGACGACCCACGCGTGCACGTGCTCGTGGCCGGACGCGGCACAGGGGCGGCCCAACGCGCCTCCGCACGCCGTCGCATCGAACGCCTGGGGCTGGCCGACCGGGTCACGCTTGCCGGAGCGGTGCGCCCCGCGCTGCACGCCCTCGCCGCCGCGGACGTCCTCCTGCACCTCTCCTGGCACGACTCGTTCGGCTTCGTGGTCCTGGAGGCGATGGCGTGTGGGCTCCCCGTGATCACGACGCCCCGGGTCGGCGCGAGCGAGCTCATCGACGACGGGGTGAGCGGCCTCCTCGTCGATCCGGGAAGCCACGCGGCGATCGCTGCGGCGATCGATCGCCTGCGAGACCCGGACACCCGAGCCGCGCTCGGCGCCGAGGCGGCCCGCGTCGGCCGAGCGCACAACGAGCCGACCTGCTTCGGCGCCATGGAAGAGGTGCTTCGCATCGCGGCGGGGCGGCGCGCTCGGGCCCGCGGCGGTATCGTGAACGCTCCACCAACCGACCACCAGAGGAGGCCCACGTGAACGACGATACCCGCACGCAGCGCAGCACCCCGGAAAGCCTGCGGCTGCAGCTCATTTCACCCGCGCTCACCGTCGACGACCTCGACGCGAGCCTCGCCTTCTACCGCGACGTACTCGGCTTCACGGTGAAGGAGGAGTGGGAGCACGACGGCAAGGTTCTGGGCTACTCGCTCGTCGCGGGTCACGCGCACTTCATGATCCAGCAGGACGACTGGGCGAAGGGCAGAGACCGTCAGAAGGGCGAGGCGCTCCGCTTCTGGTTCACAGCATCGCGGTCGGTGGACGAGCTCGCAAAGGAGATCGTCGCGCGGGGCGGTACGCTCGAGAGCGAGCCCGCCGAACTCGACTGGGGCGGACGCGCCTTCTCGGTGGTCGATCCCGACGGCTTCAAGATCTCGATCGCGTCGGACGACTGACGGCGCTCAGTCCGTCGGACTCCACGCGATCCAGTAGTCGTCGATCGAGTCGTCGTCCGTGGCGAGCTCGGCCTCTCCGGACGGAAGGTCGTTGAGCTGCAGGATATACGTGATCACGTCGGTCACCTGCTGGCGGGTCAGGCTCCACGGATTGTCGTACGGCATCCGGTCGTTGATGTAGTACCAGAGCTGGAAGACGGACTCGTCTTCCCAGCGGCTCCGGAAGGCGTTGTCGGTCCAGTCCTCGACGTCGTGGCACTCGGAGCACGTGCTGCGGAAGAGCGCCGCGCCGCGTTCGGCCTGCGCCACCGTATAGATCCCGTCGGCTGTGGTCGGATCGGCGGTCTCCTCGGCCATCGGGCCGGGATCCAACACCGGCGTCGGCGCGGAGGCGGGGTCCGACGAGCCGGACGAGCAGGCGGCCGCGGCGGCGAGAAGGAGGAACGAGCCGCGGAGAGCGCGTGGGATCGAAGCCATCGTGGTGGGGGTGGGGGTGGAGGGCATCGTCACGATCCTGCGACGGCCTCTACACCGATCGGTGCGTTTCCGTGCGAAGAGGAGACCCGTCCCGGCCGGGGAGTGTTGAGGCGCAACGCGCGTCAGGCCGCGTCGGGTGCGAGGAACCAGTCGAGCGCCCGCCCTCCGATCTCGGCGGGCACCTCGTGGCCGCCGTCGAACTCGACGTATTCCACGTCGTACCCCTCGGAACGGAAGGTGGGGACGATGACGTCGCGAGACGCGCCGACGGGTAGGATCGCATCACGGGTCCCGTGCGAGACGAAGATCGGCGGCCGGCCCACGCGTCCCTGCGGTGGTCGGGCGAAGCCCGGCGAGAAGGCGATGACCCCGCTGAGAAGGACGCCGTTGGCCGGGCCGATCGAGAGGGCGTACGACGCTCCGTCCGAGAAGCCCACAAGCGCAATGCGCTCGGGATCGACGTGCACCCGATCGAAGACGTGCTCCAGCGCCCTGTCCAGGAAGGCGACGTCCGGACCGAACGCTCCGTTGATTCGATCCCAGCGGGCGGACCGCGA
>JANQME010000235.1 GCA_028280205.1 Longimicrobiales bacterium | reverse complement strand
ACGTGGAGGGTGTCGAGGGTGAAGTCCTTGCGCAGGACAGGGAGTGAGACCGCGCCCCGCGCCGCTCCGAGATCCTCGAGCGAGCCGCCGAAGTACTCGCGATCGGTGAGCACGCTGAGCGCCGACGCTCCGGAGCGCCCGTATCCGCTCGCGAGCGTTGCAGGATCGAGGTCGGGCCGGATCTCACCGGCGCCGGGCGAGCGGCGCTTGCACTCCGCGATGAGCGAGACCATGCCCGCTCGGGTGAGCGCGCCTCGGAAGTCGCGAGGGGGCTCGACGGCTCCGAGTCGGGCTTCGATCGCTTCGGCCCGGCCATGCAGCTCGACCAACTCTCGGCGCTTCGTCTCCACGATGCGCGCGAGGATCCCGGGAAGCGTCTGGTGTCCTTGCGTTTCGGGCAACGTTCGGGTACCCTTACTTCGGTTCCTGTTCGGGCTTCCCCGCCGCAAGGAGTGAGGGTCGTGCCTCTCACCAAGCGTCAGAAAGAGATTCTGGACTACATCGAGCGCTTCATCGACGATCGAGGCTACGCGCCGAGCTTCGAGGAGATCGCGGAGTCGTTCGGCTACTCGTCGCTCGCCACGGTCCACGAGCACCTCAGCAATCTGGAGCGCAAGGGATACATCCGGAAGTCTTACAACGAGAGTCGCTCGATCGAGCTGGTGGGGCGGGAATCCGGGAGCCCGGTCGTCGAGCTTCCCCTGCTCGGCGCGGTGGCGGCGGGCCTGCCGATCGAGGCGATTGGGGACACCGAGACGCTCGCCGTCCCACCGGACATGGTGAGCCGGCGCCGAGACAACTACGTGCTCCGCGTCGAGGGAAATTCGATGATCGAGGAGCAGATCCGGGACGGAGACTACATCGTCGTCCAGGCGCAGGATCGCGCCGAGGACGGTCAGACGGTCGTGGCGCTCGTCGGAGGCGAGTCGGCCACGGTCAAGAAGCTCTATCGGGAAGCGGATGGACGGGTGCGCTTGCAGCCGGCCAACCCGGTCATGGAGCCGATCTTCGTCGATCCGCTCGACGTCCGCGTCCAGGGGATCGTCGTCGGGGTCATCCGCAAGTACTGACGTCGTTCGGGAGGCCGGGGCGTCGTCGCGCCGACCGCGCTACGCTCGGTTCGACACCTCCTTGAGCCGCTCCAGCGCCCCCCGCGCCTCGCCCGAGTCGATCGTGGACTCGGCGAGTGCAACGGCCTCGGGCCACGCCTCGACGATCCCCGAGGTGAGAAGCGCGGCCGCCGCGTTCAGCACGACCGCGGTACGGGCCGGACCGGCGTCGCCGGCGAGCACCCGCGCGATCGTCTCGGCGTTCTCCTCCGGCTCGCCGCCGGCGAGACCGTCGGGGTCCACCGGCTCGAGCCCCACCTCCTCGAGCTCCAGCGTGTAGCGTCGCACGAGGCCGTCGCGCACCTCCGCCACCTGCGTCGTACCGAGCGGGCTGACCTCGTCCATTCCGGGCGCTCCGTGCACGACGAGCGCGTGGAGGTGCCCGAGCTCCGCGAGCGCGTCGGGAACGAGGTCGAGCAGCGCCTCGTCGGCGACGCCCACCACCTGCCGTCGCGCCCCCGCCGGATTCGTGAGCGGACCCAGGAGATTCATGATCGTGCGGATCCCGAGCCCCCGGCGCACCGAGCCGACGTGGCGCATCGCCGGGTGCAGGATGGGTGCGAACATGAAGACGAGGCCCGCCTCCTCGAGGATCGCGCCCATGCGCTCGGGGGTGAGGTCGATCCGCACCCCCAGCGCCTCGAGGACGTCGGCGCTCCCGCTCCGCGAGGTGAAGGAGCGGTTGCCGTGCTTCGCGACCGGCACACCGGCCCCCGCCACGACGAAGGCCGCGGCCGTCGAGATGTTGAAAGTGGTCACCCGGCCGCCGCCGGTGCCCGCCGTGTCGACGAGCCGCTCGGGTTCGGCGTGCGCGACCGGACGCATCGCCTTGCGCAGCGCCCGCACCCCGCCCACGATCTCCGCCGCCGTCTCCCCGCGCGTGCGCAGGCTCGCCAACAGTCCCGCCATCTGGACCTCGGACGCCGAGCCGTCCATGAAGCGGTCGAAGGCGCGCTCGGCCTCGGCCGGGGTGAGCTCGTCGCCGTCGGCGACCCGTTCGAGGAGGTCGGAGAGGTCTGCTCCGGCCGGCGCCGCGGGGGATGAATCGCTCATGGCGGGAACGCTAACGAGGACATCCGTTTGCGCCAGTCGAGGGGTCCGCGAGCGCGTTGACACCACCTCGCCCGATCCTACCTTTTTGCAGTGGACGCCCGCGACACGATCCGCTTTCGCCTCACCGTCCAGTACGACGGTACGGCCTTCCACGGCTGGCAGGTCCAGCCCGACCACCGCACGGTCCAGGGCGACCTCGAGGCCGCCTTCAGCCGGCTCGCGGACCACCCGGTGGGGGTCGTCGGGTCGGGTCGGACCGACACCGGGGTACACGCGACCGGGCAGGTCGCGGCCGCCGACATGCCCGCGGGCTGGAGCGCCGAACGCCTGCAACGCTCGCTCAACGCGGTCCTTTCGGATGACGTCTGGATCCAGGATGTCGCGCGAGCCTCGTCCGACTTCCACCCGCGGTTCGACGCGATCCGGCGCACCTACCGCTACGAGGTGGGGCTGCGACCCGACGCGCGCTCGCCCTTCCACCGGCGCTGGTGCTGGCCGATCGGAGACCCGGTCGACCGGGAGGCGCTGGACCGGGCGGCGGGCACGCTCCGCGGCACGCACGACTTCGAAGCGTTCGCGAAGGCGGGCCAGCCCGAGCGCGGGACGCGGTGCGAGGTGCTCGACTGCGGGTGGAGCGAAACCGAGCTCGGCCTCCGCTTCACGATCACCGCGGACCGCTACCTCCACCACATGGTGCGTTATCTGGTGGGCACGATGGTCGACATCGGTCGAGGCCGTCGGCCGGAGCGAGAAATGGCTAAGTTGATCGCCCGCGAAGCGCGGCTGACGACGTCACCTCCGGCGCCGCCGACGGGGCTCTTCCTCCACCGGGTGGCGTACCCCGGCGACACGGACGAACTCTCCCCTCCATCGACCTCCCTCTCCGCCCAGGAACCCGCGCCCCGATGAAGATCTTCCTCGACACGGCCGACCTCTCCGAGATCCGGCGCGCCTCCGACGCCGGGCTCATCGACGGCGTCACCACGAACCCCTCACTCGTGGCGAAGGTGGCGGAGGGCGACGTGACCGTCATGTATCGTGAGATCTGCGAGGCGGTGGACGGGCCGGTGAGCCTCGAGGTCGTGGCGGTGGACCGCGAGACGATGGTCGCCGAAGGCCGAAAGCTCGCGGCGATCCACGAGAACGCGGTGGTGAAGGTGCCGCTCACCGAGGACGGGCTGAAGGCGTGTCGGGACCTCGGGAACGAAGGCCACCGGGTCAATGTGACGCTCTGCTTCTCCGTCTCGCAGGCGCTGCTCGCCGCCAAGGCGGGGGCGACGTTCGTCTCGCCCTTCATCGGCCGGATCGACGACATCTCGGGCGAGGGCATGCAGCTCATCCATCAGATCCGGCAGGTGTACGACAACTACGGCTACACCACCGAGATCCTCGCCGCCTCGATCCGCCACCCGATGCACGTCGTGGAGTCGATGCTCATCGGGGCGGACTGCTGCACGCTTCCGCCGAAGGTGCTCTGGCAGCTCAGCCGACACCCACTCACCGACAAGGGCCTCGATGCCTTCCTCTCGGACTGGAATGCCGCCGGCACAGCGATCTGAACCGGCCGACGTCGCCGCCGGACGCGTGGGCGCCGGCGGTGGACGGCGGGCGCGGTGGTCGGCGCGCGGGTGGGCGCGGTGGCCGGCACGCGGGTGGGCGGGCGCGGCGCGTGGGCGGATACGACAGTCGGCCGCGGTTCGCGTGCGGGCGGCCGCGAGAAGCTGTCGGGTGACGGGCGCCCTGGCGGTCGCTTCCCTGGGCGCGTTCGCGGCGTGCACCCCCGACTCCGCGGACGCGTTCGACACCGGGCGGGGCGAAGGGTCCGTCGGCGCCGTCGGGGTCCGGGGATCTTCCTCCGCCGACGACGCGCGCG
>JANQME010000342.1 GCA_028280205.1 Longimicrobiales bacterium | reverse complement strand
CTGCACCGTGGCCACATGGCCGCCGAGCTCGGGCGGCTGCCGGCGGGCACTCGTCTCTCCGAGGGGCAGCACGTGGACCGACAGCTCGATCGCTGCCGCGACGATCGCCCCGATCTCACCGTGTGCGGAATGGGTCTCGCGAATCCTCTCGAGGCCGAAGGGCTCCGGACCAAGTGGTCCATCGAGCTCGTCTTCTCCCCGATCCAGGGCTTCGACCAGGCGGCCGACGCGGCGGAGCTGTTCGCCCGTTCGCTCGCCCGCGACGAAGCTCTGAAGGTCTGATCCGATGCAGTTGACCATCTGGACGTACGAGGGTCCGCCGCACGTCGGCGCCATGCGCGTCGTCACGGGGATGGAGAAGGTCCACTACGTGCTGCACGCGCCGCAGGGCGACACGTACGCGGACCTGCTCTTCACGATGATCGAGCGCCGGGACCACCGGCCTCCTGTCACGTACACGACCTTCCAGGCTCGGGACCTCGGCTCCGACACCGCCGATCTCTTCCAGGAGGCGGTCCGCGACGCGTACGAGCGCTTCGAGCCCGACGTGCTGGTGGTCGGCGCGTCGTGCACCGCGGAGCTCATCCAGGACGATCCGGGCGGCCTGGCGGAGGCGCTCGGGCTACCGGTCCCGATCGTGCCGGTCGAGCTGCCCTCGTACCAGCGCAAGGAGAACTGGGGCGCGAGCGAGACCTTCTACCAGCTCGTGCGGCACCTGGCCGGTCCACACGTTCCCGCCCGGGGCACACCACGGCCTCCCATCGGAGACGAGCCGACGTGCAACCTGCTGGGGCCGTGCGGTCTGGGCTTCCGTCACCGTGACGACGTGATCGAGGTCACGCGCCTCCTCGAACAGCTCGGCGTGCGAGTGCGCACCGTGGCGCCCCTCGGAGCGGGCCGAGAGGAGATCGAGCAGCTCGGCTCGGCCGACTTCAACGTCGTGCTCTACCCCGAGATCGCGGGTCAGGCCGCCTCGTGGCTGAAGCGCAATTACCGTCAGCCGGTGGTCACGACCGTGCCCATCGGACACGGCGCCACGCAGGACTTCGTCCGCGAGGTGTGCGCGCTCATCGGCCGCGACGCCGACGGGGCTCGCACGGTGGGCAACCTGCCCTGGTGGTCGCGCTCGGTCGACTCGACGTACCTCACCGGGAAGCGCGTCTTCATCTTCGGCGACGCGACCCACGCGGTCGCGGCCGCCCGGGTCGCGCGCGACGAGATGGGCTTCGAGGTCGTCGGACTCGGAGCCTACAACCGCGAGTTCGCGAGGGAGATCCGGGCCGCAGCGAAGGAGCACGGCGTCGAGCCGCTCTTGACCGACGACTACCTGGAGGTGGAGCGCGCCATCGAGGCCGCCGCGCCCGAGCTGGTGCTCGGGACCCAGATGGAGCGCCACATCGCGAAGCGGCTCGGCCTCTTCTGCGCGGTGATCTCCGCGCCGGTCCACGTGCAGGACTTCCCGGCTCGCTACTCGCCGCAGATGGGCCCCGAGGGGACCAACGTCCTCTTCGACACGTGGGTGCACCCGCTCGTCATGGGCCTCGAGGAGCACCTGCTCGGTCTCTTCCAGGACGACTTCGAGTTCGGCAACGGGGCGCAGCCGTCGCATCTGGCCGCCGAAGGGCCGGCGGAGACGAGGACGGTGGAGTCGACGACTGCGGAGCCGATGACGGGGACACACGCGGCTTCCGCGGGCGCATCGGAAACCGGCGCGTCCCCGATCTCGGCCGACCCGGCGAACGGGTCCAGCCCAGCGAGCGGGTCTGAGCCGGGGAACGGCTCCGGCCCGGCGAACGGCTCCGAGCCGGCGAACGGGGGCGGCCCGTCATGGACCGACGAGGCCGAGGCGGAGCTCCGGAAGATCCCCTTCTTCGTGCGCGGCAAGGCGCGCCGCAACACCGAGGCGTTCGCGAGCGAGCGGGGCATCGCGCCCATCACGCTCGACACGCTGTACGAGGCGAAGGCGCACTTCGGCTCCCGCTCGCGGGTCGGCACATCGTGAACGTCGTCGTCGTCACCCAGAACGGGCACCTGACCGGCGCCTTCGACCGGGCGCTGCGGCGTCTGCGCCGTACCGACCCGGACGTGAACGTGACGCTGGAGGTGGCGGCCGAGTGGGCGCACGACGAGACGGCACGGGCCCGCTGCGTCGAGCGTCTGGAGCGTGCCGACATCGTGCTCGTCGCGCAGATCTTCATCGAAGCGCACGAGACGCCCATCCTTCCGACGCTCACCGAGCATCGCGACCGGTACCGGGCGCTCTGTTGCATCCTCTCCAGCCCGCCCATCGCCTCGCTCACGCGCATGGGCGCCTTCTCGGCGGCGGAGGGTGAGGCCTCGCCCCTCCTGTCGGCCATTCGCAAGCTGCGGGGCCGTGGGCGGGCAGCCGGTGGCAAGGCGTCCGGCCGACACCAGATGACGGTGCTCAAGAACCTGCCCCGGCTTCTCCGGCTGATCCCGGGGGCGGCGCAGGATCTGCGGGCGTATCTGATCGTCATGCGCTACTGGCTGGCGGGCTCCGACGAGAATCTGGCCAACCTCGTGCGCTTCCTCGTGGCGCGATACGGAGGCGCGTCGAGGGCAAAGGAGCCGAGCGCACCGAAGGAGTATCCGACACTCGGCGTCTACCACCCCGACCTTCCGGGGCACGGGCTGGCGGACGACGCGTCGGCGCTGCCCGGCATCCGCTCGAAGAAGCCGCGTGTCGGCCTTCTGCTGATGCGGTCGCACCTCCTGTCCGGGAACACGCATCCGTACGACGCGGTGATCCGGGGGCTCGAAGCCCGCGGGATCGTGCCCGTCCCGGCCTTCGCGGCGAATCTGAACCAGGCCCCGACGGCGGAGGCGTTCTTCCTCGATCGCGACGGGCAGCCGACCGTCGACGCGGTCGTCTCGCTGACCGGGTTCTCCCTCGTCGGCGGCCCGGCGTACAGCGATGTCGACTCGGCGCACGCCCTGCTCGAACGGCTCGACGTGCCCTACATCGTGGCGCAGCCCCTCGAGCTTCAGTCGGTCGAGGCGTGGAAGGAGGATCCGCGCGGCCTCTCGCCGCTGCAGGCCTCCCTCATGGTCTCGATCCCCGAGCTCGACGGCGCGACCGATCCGATCGTCTTCGGGGGCCGGAGCGACGCTCCGGCGCACGCCGGTGCTTCGGTGGCCCTCGACGAGCGGGTGGAGCGACTCGCCGAGCGCGTGGCCCGCCGCAGCCGGCTGCGCCGGGCGGAGCGCGCCGAGCGGAAGGTCGGGATCGTGCTCTTCAACTTTCCGCAGAACGCGGCAACGGTCGGCACGGCCGCCTTCCTGGACGTCTTCGCCTCGCTGCACCGGACGCTCGTTCGACTGGCGGACGAGGGCTACGACGTGGAGGTCCCCGAGAGCGTGGAGGCTCTGCGGGCGGCCGTCCTGCAGGGCAACCGCGAACGGTACGGGACGCCGGCGAACGTCATGCACCGCGTCGACGTCGACGATCACGTGGCGCGCTGTCCGTGGCTCGACGAGATCGAGTCCGTCTGGGGGGCCGCCCCCGGACGTCAGCTTGTGAGCGGCCGGCACCTCCTGGTGATGGGCGCCCGGTTCGGCAACGTCGTGGTCGGGGTTCAGCCGCCGATGGGGTGGGAGGGCGATCCGATGCGACTCCTCTTCGAGCGGACCTTCGCCCCCACGCACGCCTTCGCGGCCTTCTACCGCTGGCTGCACGAGGATTTCGGCGCCGACGCGCTGCTCCACTTCGGCACGCACGGCGCGACGGAGTTCATGCCGGGCAAGCAGGTCGGGCTCGGCGAGGCGTGTTGGCCCGATCGACTCATCGGGGATACGCCGAACTTCTACCTCTACGCGGCGAACAACCCCTCGGAGGGCGCGCTCGCGAAGCGACGGGTCGCGGCGACGCTCGTCACGTACCTGACGCCGCCGGTGGTGCAGGCCGGTCTCTACCGGCAGCTCGCGGACCTCAGGAGCGGGCTCGAGCGCCTGCGGGACCTCGACCCGAGCGCTGCGGAACGCCCCGGCATCGAGGAGCTGGTGCGCGAGCAGGCCGCCGCGCTCGAGCTTCCGGCCGGCGATCCGCTCGATCCGGCCGAGCTCGCCCGGCGCCTCTCGGAGATCGAGTGCGCCCTCATCCCCCACGGGCTGCACGTGCTCGGAGCGCCGCCCGACTCCGCGGAAGCCTTGGATCTGCTGGTCGCCGCCGGCCTCGCGCGGGCCGCGGAGGACGGGGGCACCCCGGCCGCGATCGAAGACGCCCTGCCCGACGCGGCTCGGCTGGTGGTCGAGGGCCGAGGCGAACGGCCGGTCGTGTCCGCGCTCGTGCGTGGCGGTGTGGCCCGCGGTGCGGCCCGCACCCTCGCGGCTTTCCTCATCGGGATGTTCGAGCAGCTCTCGACGAATCAGGAGCTCGACGGTGTCGTGCGCGCCCTCGAAGGGCGCTGGATGCCGCCCGCTCCGGCCGGCGACCTCATCCGGCGTCCGGAGATCCTCCCGACCGGCCGCAACATGTACGCCTTCGATCCGTATCGGGTGCCGAGCGCTCCGGCCCTGGTCGAGGGCCGGCTCCAGGCCGACCGGGTGCTGGAGGCGCACCGCGCCCGACACGGCGACCTGCCGAGAACGGTCGCCCTCGTGCTCTGGGGCACGGACAACCTCAAGCGCGACGGCGCGCCGATCGCGCAGGCGCTCGCCCTCATCGGCGCCGAGCCGCGCTTCGACTCGTACGGTCGTCTGGCCGGCGCTTCGCTCGTTCCGCTCGAACGGCTGGGCCGGCCCCGCATCGACGTTCTCGTGACCGTCTCGGGGGTCTTCCGAGACCTCATGCCGCTCCAGATGAAGCTCCTGGCGGAGGCGTCGCGGTTGGCCGCGTGCGCCGACGAGCCGCCCGAGCAGAACTGGGTGCGCGCCCATGCGCTCGACCACGCCCGCGCCCTCGGATGCACCGTCGAAGAGGCGAGCCTGCGCGTGTTCAGCAACGCGGACCGCTCGTACGGCGCGAATGTGAACCAGTCGGTCGACGCCGGCCTCTGGGAGGACGAGGCCGAGCTCGGCGAGATGTTCGTGCGCCGCAAGAGCTGGGCGTACGACGCGGACGGGTCGGGCGTGCACCGCGCCGAGCTGCTCGACCGCGCCCTCGCGGGCGTCGAGCTGACGTATCAGAACCTCGACTCCGTGGAGCTCGGCGTCTCGGACGTCGACCAGTACTTCGACTCGCTCGGCGGGTTGTCGCGGGCGGCCGCGAATCGCCGCGACGAAGCGGTCCCGGTCTACATCGGGGACGAGACCCGACCCGGCAGCGCGGCCGTCCGCACGCTCGACGAGCAGATCGACCTCGAGAGCCGGACGCGCGTGCTCAACCCGCGCTGGTACGAGGCGATGCTGGAGCACGGATACCAGGGCGTGCGCGAGATCGAGTCCCGCGTCACCGCGGCCGTCGGCTGGTCCGCGACCACGGGCGCCGTCTCGCCGTGGGTCTATCGTGACGTCTCCCGCACGTTCCTGCTCGACCCGGACATGCGTCGCCGGCTGTCGAGGCTGAATCCGGACGCGACGCTCAACATGAACCGCAGGGTCCTGGAGGCCTTCGACCGAGGCTACTGGGAACCCACACCCGACGAACTGGCGGCGCTCGAGCAGGCGAACGAGGAGCTCGAAGACCGCATCGAAGGCATCGACGAGGAGGCCGCTGCATGACCGCTCTACCCACGCTCAACACCCCCGCTCCCGGCAGGGCCGGGTCCCGCGACCAGGTCGGCGACGGAGAAGGGAGCCTTCAGGTCCACATGGACGAGAAGGACCGGATCGAAGGAGCCCTCGTGCTCGCCGTCTACGGAAAGGGCGGGATCGGGAAGTCGACCACGACGTCGAACCTGTCCGCGGCGCTCGCGCTGGAAGGGATGCGCGTCCTCCAGGTCGGCTGCGACCCCAAGCACGACTCGACCTTCTCGCTGACCAAGGAGATGATCCCGACGGTCATCGACACGCTGGCCGAGGTGGACTTCCACACCGAGGAGCTGAGACCCGACGACTTCGTGTACGAGGGCTTCGGGGGCGTGATGTGTGTGGAGACCGGGGGGCCGCCCGCCGGCACCGGGTGCGGAGGCTACGTGGTGGGGCAGACGGTGAAGCTGCTCAAGCAGCACCACCTGTTCGAGGAGAGCGACGTCGTTCTCTTCGACGTGCTCGGCGACGTGGTGTGCGGCGGATTCGCGGCCCCGCTGCAGCACGCCGATCGCGCCCTGATCGTCACGGCCAACGACTTCGACTCGATCTTCGCGATGAACCGGATCGTGTCGGCCATCAAGGCGAAGGCGAAGAACTACGACGTGCGCCTCGGGGGCGTGGTGGCCAACCGGAGCGCGGAGACCGACCAGATCGACAAGTTCACCGAGCGCGTCGGCCTGAAGATGGTGGCGCAGCTCCCCGACCTCGACGCGATCCGGCGCAGCCGTCTGCAGAAGCGCACGATGTTCGAGATGGGCGACGAGCCCGAGGTCGTCGCGGTCCAGGAAACGTACCGCTCCCTGGCGCGCACCCTCCTCGCCGGAACCGAGGGCCTTTCGCCCGATCCGATGGAGGATAACGACCTCTTCAACCTGCTCGGCTACGATTGATGGCTTCCGCGCGCGCGGTTGCGGAGTACGCGAAGCGTCGCGACTGGATCGCGCGCTACTTCGACGAGCGCGCCGACCGGTGGGCCTCGCTCACCGGATCCGAGCCCGTCGGGCGCATCCGTTCGACCGTGCGCGCGGGACGCCGCGAGATCCAGGACGCCGTGCTCTCGTGGCTCCCGGACGATCTTGCGGGCGCGCGCGTCCTCGACGCCGGGTGCGGCCCCGGTGCATTCGCGTTCCGTCTGGCGGATCGTGGTGCCGACGTGACGGGGATCGACGTCTCCCCGGCGCTGGTCCGGATCGCGCAGGATCGCGCCGATCGCCGCCGGGGCCCCGGTCGCATGCGCTTCGCGGTCGGCGACATGCTCGACTTCGGGACACACGGGCGTTTCGACTTCGTCGTCGCCCTCGACTCGCTGATCAACTACCCGCGTGCCGAGCTCCACGGCGCGCTGGCGCGCGTCGCGGGTGCCACCGATGCGGGGATCGTCTTCACCGTCGCGCCCCGGACCCCCCTACTCGCCATGATGCACGCGGTGGGGAGTGCCTTCCCGCGTGCGAACCGTTCACCTGCGATCGAGCCGGTTCCGGTGGCCGGGCTGCGTCGCTGGCTGGGCGAGGCCCCGGCCCTCGCCGGCTGGTCGGTCGGTCACGAGTGCGCCGTACGCAGGGGCTTCTACATCAGCACCGCTCTGCACCTCGAGCGCACGGGTGCCGAAGCGTGATCGGCCGAGGCGAATGGGCGATGCGGCTCGACCCGCGCTGGCTCCCCTTCGCGGACGCGGCCTCGGAAGGGCTGCCGTGGTCGAAGTTGAGTCGACTCGGAGCGCTCCAGCTGTCGGTGGGGATGGCCGTGGCGCTGCTCGTCGGGACCGTGAATCGAGTGCTCATCGTGGAGTTCTCGGTCGCGGCCGTCCTGGTCGGGGTGCTCTCCGCGCTCCCCATGCTCCTCGCCCCGGTACGTGCTGCGATCGGGCACTGGTCGGATCAGCACAAATCGGCGTTCGGGTGGCGGCGCGTCCCCTACCTCTGGTTCGGGACGCTCGCCCAGTTCGGCGGGCTGGCGATCATGCCTTTCGGCTTGCTCCTGCTCGCGGAGGGAACGGCGCCGGCAGACCGGCTCGCGGGCATCCTGGGCGCCGGCCTCGCCTTCGTTCTCGTCGGTCTCGGCGCGCACGCAGTGCAGACGACCGGGCTCGCTCTCGCAACCGACCTCTCGGACGAGGAGCAGCGACCGCGTGTGGTGGCCTACCTGTACTGCTGCCTGCTGGCGGGTATGGCGCTCGCCGCGATCGTCTTCGCCTTTCTCCTCCGCGACTACACGCCCCTGCGACTCATCCAGGTCGTTCAGGGCGCCGCCGTGGTCACGGTGGTCGTGAACGTTCTCGGCATGTGGAAGCAGGAACCGCTGCGCGAGTTCCGGAAGCGGGGAGAAGACGACGTCCCCTTCCTGGAGGCCTGGAGCGCGCTTCGCTCGACCCCCGCCGCGCGACGGCTGCTCGCGGGCGTCGGACTCGGCGCCGCGGGCTTCGGCATGCAGGACGTCCTGCTCGAGCCGTACGGCGGCGAGGTCATGGGTCTCGCGGTCGGCGCCACGTCCCTGCTCACGACGCTTACGGCCGGGGGGGCGGCGCTGGCGCTCGCGGTCACCGCAAACCCGCGCTGGCGAGAAGCGGATCCCAACCGGATGTCCGTCTTCGGCGCCATCTGCGGCGCCTTCGCCCTCGTGACCATCACGTTGGCCGGCCCGGCGCAGGCTCCGCCGCTCCTGCATGCGGGTGCGATCATCCTCGGCTTCGGGGGAGGGCTCTTTGCGGTCGGGACGATCATGGCGTGCATGGAGCTCCCGACGGGCGGCGAGGGCGGCCTGGCCCTCGGCGCGTGGGGCGCCGTCTACGCCACGTCCGCGGGCGTCGCGATCGGGATCGGCGGTCTGATTCGCGACCTGTTCAGTCGGCCTGGCGCCATCGCCTTCGGACCGGAGATCCAGGGGCGCCTGGCGGGATACGCCTTCGTCTACCAGCTGGAGATCGTCGCCCTCTTCCTCGCTGCCATCGCGCTCGGGCCGCTGGTGCAGGCCGGGCGTCGCGCACCCACAGATTCCCTGCGTCCGTTCGGCCTCGGCAGGATGCCGGGCTGACGGCGCTCGTCAGAAAGGAGTCGGAATGCCTCCCTACATCGATACACCCACCGTCCTGATCTACCTGTTCTGGGGTTTCTTCTTCTTCCTGATCGTGTACCTGCGGCGGGAGGACAAGCGGGAGGGGTATCCCCTCGAGTCGGATCGCCCCAACGTGGCCGTCCAGGGCTGGCCGGCCATGCCGCCGGAGAAGCCCGCGCGCGCCAAGCACCCCGCGCTCGCGAAGGAACGGACGGCCTACGGGCCAGGGTCCGCTGCCCCGGCGGCGCCCGCCGCCCCTGCGGCTCCAGCGGCCCTTCCGAGCGCTTCGCCCAGCGCAACAACGCCGCCTGCGAGCCCGCCGCTCGGCACCACAACGCCGCCCGCGAGCCCGTCGCCCGGCAGCACCACCGCGCCGCCGGGCCCGCCACCGACGTCCGGTGCGCCGCCCGCGCCCCGGCCTCCGGACGCCGCACCTCCGCCACCCCCCGCAACGCCGCGTGACGACACACGGCCCGACGACGACGAGGAGTGATCTTGAAAGCCGAACCGAACGACCATTTCCCCGGCGCCCCGCTGACTCCCACGGGCGATCCGATGAAGGCCGCGGTCGGTCCCGGATCGTACGCCGATCGGGACGACCGCCCGGACCTGACGCTCGCGGGTGATCCGAAGATCCAGCCGATGTCCGTCCTGAGCGGCTACAGCATCGAGTCGCGAGACCCGGACCCCCGGGGCTGGCCCGTCTTCGGGTGTGACCGCAAGCAGGCGGGTACCGTCACCGACATCTGGGTCGACCGCTCGGAGCCGCAGATCCGCTACTACACCGTGGAGCTCTCGGACGGCGGCTCCGTGCTCCTCCCCAACGGCTTCGCCAAGGTCCGAAAGGGGGCCCGTCGAATCGACGTGAAGGCGATTCGCGCGGCCCACTTCGCCGACGTGCCCCGGACGGCGGCCGCGGACCGCATCACCCTCGCGGAGGAGGACCGCGTGGTCGCCTACTACGCCGGCGGCATGCTTTACGCCGAGCCCGATCGGACGGAGCCGTTCTTCTGATGCCCTCCCTCGAGACCGCCACGGCCGTCGACGGCTTCGACCAGCTCCTCCCGGGAGGAGAACGGGTCCTCTGGGTCGGCGCGCCCGATCCGTGGCGATGGCTCAAGCGCAGCCTGGCCCTGCGCGCCGTCTGGCTCTGGCTGGGCGGGATCGCGCTCTTCGGGGTGGCCACCGGCTCCGCGGGTGTCCCGGTGTTCGTGTGGCTCGGGGTCGTGGGCGCGATCGGGACCGCGTTCGTCGTGGTGGGGATCGTCTGGACCAGCCGCGCGACCCGGTACCTGATCACCGACCGTCGCGTCGCTCTGCGTATCGGGCTGGCGCTTCCGGGCGAGGTCAACCTGCCCCTCGGTGCCATCGAGAACGCGGCCGTGCGGCGCTTCGGCGACGGGTCGGGCGACATCGCGATCACGCCTTCGGCTCCGCTCGGTGTCGGCTACGCCGTCCTGTGGCCGCATGCCCGCCCCTGGAGGCTGAGTCGTCCCGAGCCGCTCCTCCGCTCGATCGAGGGCGTGGACGACGTCGCGGCCGTCCTCCGGGCGGCCGTCGAGGCGAGTGGAGCTCGGACCGAGCTCGAAACGACTCGGGTGGCATGAGGGCCATGGTCGACTTCACCGACCCCCTCGGGATGGAGCGGCCCGCGCGCCCGATTCCGGGGTGGGTCCTCGCGATGACGGCCTCGCTCGCGGGGATCGCGCTCGTGCTGGCGCTCGTGTCCTCGCGCACCGGGGTCGGACGTGTACCGGTCACCACCGGACCCGATCCTGCGGTGGCGGAGCTGAGCATCAGCTTCGTGGAGCGGAGCGGCGGCGAGATCGACGTCGTGCGGCAGCCCGACGGCGCGATCCTGGCCCGTATGGAGGCGGGCGAGGGCGGCTTCATGCGCGGGATCTTGCGTCCCCTGTATCGCGAGCGCGTCCGACACGGCCGGGACGTCGCGGCACCCTACCGCCTCCTCCGCTACGAGTCGGGGGCGTTGATGCTGACGGACGCCTCCACCGACCTCGTGGTGGACATCGCGGCTTTCGGGGCGACCTCGGCCGACCGTTTCCGTTCGCTCTTTACCGTGAACGCTGTCGATCCGTAGCTTGTCGACCGCCGTGCAACTCACCGGGCACCGTCCCGGAGCTCCCCGGAGGATCCGCTGGCCTTCTATCTCGTCTCGTTCGCCCTGCTCGCCGTGCTCGGTGTGTGGTTCTTCTGGTCGCGTACGGAGCGCATTCCGTGCACGCTCGACCTCGAGAGAACGCACGACCACTTCCACGCCCATGTCCAACTCGCGCAGGAGGTCTTCTGCGAGCCGGGAGACGAGATCTACGTCGACGGAGAGCCCGTGAGCCTGGCCTACGGAGAGACCCGGACGATGGAGTCCGAAGCGGTGGTCAAGCGAGCGAGCAGCCTCCGCCGCTGGTGGACCAAGCTCGTCGGACGCCTGGAGTTCCACGAGCTGTACGACGTCGGCTTCGAGTGACCCGCGTGTAACTACCGAACGAACAGAGGCTCACCCCCGCGTGGGCCCGGAGGATATCGATGTACCCGAGCGCTTCATCCGCTCCCGTCAACGAGACCACCCGCAAGGCGCAGGAGGACGCGGTCCTCTCGCCTCGCTTCTACACGACCGACTACGAGGCGCTCGACAAGATCGACGTGAGCGCCGTGCGCGAGCACTACGACGCCCTCCTTGAGGAATTCCGGGCCGACCCCAATCGGAACCACTTCCGGCGCACCGAGGCGTTCGACCGGGACTGGTCCGACCTTCCCCACATCGAGCAGTTCGTCGACTTCCTCGTCAGCTCGCTGACCGCCGAGTTCTCGGGCTGCATCCTCTACTCGGAGGTTCGCCGGCGGGTCACCAACCCCGACGTGGCCGAGCTCTTCGGCTTCATGAGCCGCGACGAGGGGCGCCACGCCGGCTTCATCAACGGCACCCTGAAGGATCTCGACGTCGGCGTCGACCTCTCGTTCCTGACCAAGGCGAAGCAGTACACTTTCTTCCAGCCCAAATTCATCTTCTACGCGACGTACCTCTCCGAGAAGATCGGGTACGCGCGCTACATCACGATCTACCGCCGTCTGGAGCAGAAGCCCGAGTGCCGTTTCCACCCGATCTTCGAGTGGTTCGAGAACTGGTGCAACGACGAGTTCCGGCACGGCGAGGCGTTCGCCGCCATCATGCGCTCCGACCCCAAGCTGCTCTCCGGACGGAACAAGCTCTGGATCCGCTTCTTCCTGCTGGCGGTGTACGCCACCATGTACGTCCGAGACCACCTTCGTACCGAGTTCTACGCACAGCTCGGCTTCGACGCGACGGAGTTCGACATGGAGGTCTTCCGCAAGACCAACGAGATCTCCAAGCAGGTCTTCCCCATCGTCATCGACATCGACAATCCGAAGTTCCGGCAGCTTCTCGACCGCATGGTCGCCAACACCAAGCGAATCGAGCGTGCGCGCGACAAAGGGGGACTGGGAGGACGGATCAGCGCCGGCCTGGCCATGGCGAGCAACGTGTGGTGCTTCGCCCGGCTCTACCTGCTGCGTCCCGTTCCCAACGCGCTTCCGGCCGACTTCCGGCTCGTACCCAGCTACTAAGGGAAGCTCCGCACAGGGATGGCGCCCCGCGCGTCGGGGGTTCCTAGCGCCCGAGTGCGGGTACGCTTCGGCGTTCAGCCGGAAGAGTGTCACCCCGGCGGAGATCCGCCTTCCCGACCGCCACGGGCAGCCCAGCGCGTCGGCTCCGCCGCCGCTGTCCGCTCGGGGTTCACTCGCTTGCGCCCTCTCCGCGATCGCGGGAGCTTCTCGGCTGCCCGCCGACTCCGCGGGCCCGCCGCCGCCCCTTTCCGAGCGCTCGAATGACCGACCCTCCCGCCTCCCGCGCGGCTGCGCGCGCCCGGTTCCGGAGCACCCTGGTCCGCGTCCTCGTGGTGCAAGGCGTGGCTCTGGCCCTCCTGGGTCTTCTGCAGTCGATCTACTCGGGCTGAGGAACGCGCATGCACCCCTTCAACTGGGCCATCGTGGTCGCGTACCTGGCGTGGGTCGTGATCGACGGGATCCGGAAGTCGAAGGGCACCGACACCATCTCCGGCTACTTTGCGGCCGACAAGTCGCTGGCCTGGTGGGTCGTGGGGCTGTCGGTCATGGCCACGCAGCTTTCGGCCGTGACGATGATCGGCACCACCGGACAGGGAGCCACGGACGGCCTGCGCTTCGTGCAGCTCTACTTCGGCCTCCCTCTGGCCATGGTCATCCTGGGCGTCACCCTGGTGCCGCTGCTGCACGGGTCCGGCGCCTTCACGGCGTACGAGTACCTCGAGCGCCGCTTCGACGCGAAGACCCGATCCCTGACGGCCTTCCTCTTCCTGCTCTCGCGAGGCATGTCGTGCGGCACGATCATTGCCGCGCCCGGCGTCGTCTTCAGTGCGATCTTCGGCATCCCGCTCGCCTGGAGCGTCGCGCTCATCGGGATCCCGACGATCGTCTACACGATGATCGGGGGGGTGCAGGCGGTCGCGTGGGCCGACGTGAAGCAGATGGTGCTGATCGTCGTGGCGCTGCTCGCCATCGTCGTCGTCCTGGCGTTCCAGATGCCGGTCAGCCCGCACGACGCGCTCCAGATCGCGGGCTCCACGGGTCGGCTGCGCACCTTCGACTTCTCGTTCACGGTCAACGAGACGTACACGTTCTGGTCCGGCCTCATCGGCGGGACGTTCCTCATGCTCTCCTACTTCGGGACGGACCAGAGCCAGGTGCAGCGCTACCTCACCGCCCGCTCGGTGGACGAGGCTCGCTCGTCACTCCTCATGAGCGCATACTGGAAGATCCCGCTCCAGGCGCTGGTGCTGCTCGTCGGTGTCGGCGTCTTCGTCTATTACCAGTTCGTCCGCCCGCCCCTCCTGTTCAATCCCGCGCACGAGGAGGTCGTGGAGGCCGAGGCGGGCTCCGCTTACGCGGCGCTCCAGCGCAGCTATGGGGAAGCGTTTTCGCTGCGCGAGTCGGCGGCGCTTCGGGTGGCCGAGATCGACGGCACGTCCGGGCCGGCCCGTGCGTCGGCGATGGCGGACTTTCTGGCACGGGAAGCCGAGCTGCAGGAGATCCGTGGAGAGGCACTGGCGCTGGCCGAGGACGTGACCGGGGAGTCGTCCCGGGACGTGAACTACATCATCCCCCGCTTCGTCCTCTCCGAGCTTCCCATCGGACTCGCCGGGCTCTTCATCGCGGGTGTCATCGCCGCCGCCATGTCGAGCATCGCCGCCGAGCTCAACTCGCTCGCCACGACGAGCGTAATCGACTTCTACCGCCGTTGGGTGAAGCCGGAAGCGACCGACGCGCACTACCTCGCGGTATCGAAGGGCGCGACGGCGTTGTGGGGGGCGTTCGCCTGTGTCGTCGCGACGTACGCCGCCACGCTCGGCTCGCTCATCGAGGTGGTGAACCGCTTCGGATCGTTCTTCTACGGCTCGATCCTGGGGGTCTTCCTTCTGGCCATGGTCCCGGGCTCCCGGGGCACGGGGGCCTTCATGGGGCTCTTTGCCGGGATGGGTGCGGTGGCGGCGGTCACCTTCGGCGCTCCCTCCGTCTCTTTCCTCTGGCACAATGTGATCGGAGCGGTCGTCGTGCTCGGGGTCGGGATCGCGCTGCGGGGCGTGGGCGCGCCCCCGGCGGGCGCGGAGAACGGCTAGGGAGAGGCTAGGGCGACCGACTCAGCGCGAGGACCTCGCGCAGTCGGATCTGCGCCTGCTCCTGCAGCTCGATCAGCACCGAGAGCCGTCCGAAGATGTTGGCGACGTGGTCGAGGGTCGGGTCCCGACCGATCATCGCGCTCATCGCCGAGATGACGTTTTCGGCGGCCCTGGCGTTCAACTCCAGCAGATCGTACGTGCGGGCGAGCGTGATCACCCACTCGTGCTCGAAGTACGGCGCCGCCTCGCTCCCCCGGGCGACCTCCCACGCCGCCCGAGACACGTCGGGCAGCGACAGCTCCTGGTCTCCGGCGAGGAGGGCCAGGTCCTCCTCCTCCAGCACCCGGGCCAGGAGCTCTGCCGTGGTCCGGAGCCCGTCCTCCGTGCGTTCCAGCTCGGCGAGGTTCGCCTCCAGCTCGGCCACCACCGCCTCTTCGGTCCGCGCAGCGTAGCTGCGCATACGCCGCTCTTCGCGCCACTCCTCGAAACCGAGCGCCAGGAGCACGGCGAAGACGACCATGCTCGCCTCGATCGTCAGCTCGACCAGCTTCCCCGGCGCAATCCGTCGTCGCTCGGTCACAGTCCCCTCCCCCGCACGGTCTCCTGCCAGCGACGCAGCCACGCGTCGAGCGAGTCGAGCGGGACGGCGACGGCGGTGTCGCCCCCGACCGGAAGCCGAAGTGCCTCGACGCCCGAGACGGCTTCGTCCGACGCGACCTCACTCGGCTCGGTTGCCGCACCGAACGCCTCCCACCCGGCTGCCTTCCACCCCGCCTCCTCCACGACGCGCACGGCTTCCCCGGACGCCAGGAAGCGCACGAAGCGCTCGGCGGCTTCCGGCGCCTTCGCCGACGTCGAGATACCGACTCCGCGCACGAAGACGGGCCAGCCGCTTTCCGGGCGTCGGAAGTAGTACGTGTCGTCGTCGCGGCGGGCCTTTTCCACTGCCGTGAGCGGGAGGATCGCGAGCGTTCCGCTCCCGCCGATGCGCAGGGCGCGCAGCGCCTCGTCGACGCTCTCTGGGTAGGCTCGGACCTGACCGTCGAGCCGCTCCAGCCAGTCGAGCCCCCACTCGGGTGAGCCCGCCTCGCGCACCCCCTCGGCGACGAAGGCGGCCACGAAGAGGGCGCCCTCGGCCGTTCGGCTCGGATCCGGGAGCAGCACCTCGTCCGCCCAGCCGTGGTGAAGGACGTCGATCCAGTCCCGAGGCGCGTCGGCCAGGCCGACGCTGCCTCGAACGAAAGCCACGACGTAGGGCGTGGAGGCGAGAGGCTGCCAACGCCTTACCGCGCCTGCCTGGCGGGCTCGTTCGAGCGCGGTGACCTCGCCGCCCCACCAGACGTCGAAGTCGACATCGTCCACCTCCTCGGAGATCTCCCGGACCGTCGCTTCGTCGTCACGGCGCCGGAAGCGCAGATCGATGTCGGTGTGCTCGGACTCGAAGGCGGTCGCCACCCGCTCCGTGAGCTCGTCGGGCCAGTGGGTCCACACCACGACCCGGGTGCGCCCGTCGTCACACCCGGACATCCCCGTGACGATCATGACGAAGGTCGCGACGCGCGCAGCGTATACGCTCGAGGGTGCAACGCGCGCGCGCGGACGCGCGGATCCGCTGCGCTTCACCGTTCGGACGGAGGTCAGTGCGACGGCTCGAAGGCCCGCCATTCTGCCGCGTCGAGCGAGATGAGATTGGCGAAGAGCCGGTATGCGCCGGGCACCTGCGCCGCCCACTGCCGGAAGAAGGAGAGCGCGGCGTAGGCGAAGACGCCGTCGCCTACCGGCGCCACGAGGAGCGCGCCGCGCCGCGGGGGCTCGCCGGGGTCGGAGAGCTCGAGGAGCGGGACGTAGCGCTCGTCCCACTCTGCGGCGAAGTAGAGCCCGCGCTGCTGGACCCACCCGTCGAAGTCCCGATCGTCCAGCCGGTTCGGCGTCGTGAACACGGGGGCGTCGGGAGCGAGCATGCGCACCGGCGCCGTCTCGTCGGCGACGCGCGGCGA
>JANQME010000338.1 GCA_028280205.1 Longimicrobiales bacterium | reverse complement strand
ACGCCGCGCTCGATCACGCCGTCGAGCGGGACCCGCTCTCCCGCCCGTACCAGGATCCGGTCGCCGACGGCGATGCGGTCCACGTCGCGGAGCGCGGTCCGGACCGTCCCGTCGTTCTCGGTCTCGAGCAGGGTCGCCGAGCGCGGCTGGAGCGAGAGGAGGCTGCGGAGCGAGTCACGCGCCCGCTCGGCGGAAAACGCCTCGAGCGCCTCGCCGAGCGTGAACAGGAGGAGGACCGTCACGGCCTCGCCCGTCTCGCCGATCGCGAGGGCGCCCGCGGCCGCGATCGACATGAGCAGATCGATCGTCACGCGATGCGCGAAGACGAGGGCGCGGATGCCCTTCGCCGCCACGGGAAGCCCCACCACCACGACGCCCAGGCCGAAGAGGCCGCTCGTCGCTCGCATGCCGAGAATCGAGTCCACACCGAGCAGGCGGAGGAGAAGGACACCGACGAGGAGGCCCCCGGCGACGATCGTCGCCCCGAAGAGGTCCGGCTGCCCTCGGAGGAACGCGAAGAACCCGCTGGGGCCCGCCGCGGAGGACGTATCCTGCGGCTCTACGCTCGCTCCGCCTTCCGCGCCCGCGACCTCGAAGCCGAGCTCGCGCACTCGGGCTTCCACCTCGGCCGCAACGCACGACCCTTCGACCTGCAGACGCTCCGTCGCGAAGCTCACGGACACGCCCCGCACGCCGGGCAGTTGACGCACGCCCTCTTCGACGGTGCGCGCGCAGCTCCCGCAGTGCATCCCGAGGATCCGGAGCGTGACGGCCCCACTCGACTCTGCAGACATGCGGTAAAGGGTACGCCTTCAACCCCGGTCGAAGGTCAAGGGCCCGGTCAGGCCTCGGCGGCCTCCAGCGCCAGGAAGAGCTGGGCGAAGAGGAAGGCGTTCTCCCCACGGGCGCGGAACATCACGCCCTCGTCGGCCGGCGCGACCTCGGGCGTCATGTGCGCTCCGCACTCGGCTTCGGCGGAGGCGATCCGCTCCAGGGCACGACGGACGCCGGAGCGCTCCGTCCCGTACAGGATGCAGTACGCTCCGTCCTCCTCCTGCCAGACGTGCACGTGCTCCCCCCGGAGGTCCGCGAGGAGCTCGTCCCACTCCCGGTCCGCCAGATCGCACCCGATCCGGGCTAGGAGGCGCTGCAGGGCGTTCGAGCGCGTGCCGGCTGCGTCGCGCCCCTTTTGCGGTCCGTCGTGACCGCATACCTGCTCGATGAGCCGTCGGTACCGGACCGCCACCTCGGGCGCAGCCGCAGACTCGATCTCGTCCGCGACGTCGTCGAGGAAGAGCTCCAGCTCGTGGCGTAGGACGAGGAGCTCCGTCACCCGACGCTCGATCTCCACGAGCCGGCGCTCGGCGATCCCCCGAACCTCGCGGGCGTCTTCGTCCGAGGCGCCCGCGCCGCGGATCGACCGGATCTCGTCGAGCGAAAAGCCGTACCGCTGCGCCTTGCGAACGAAGAGGAGGTGTCGGAGCGCCTCCGGCGCATACAGTCGGTATCCCGCGTCGGTCCGGGCGTCGGGTTCGAGGACGCCCTTTTTCTCGTAGTAGCGCAGGAGCGACGTGGCGACGTTTCCGCGCCGCGCGAGCTCGCCGATCGTCAGGTAGGACTCGTCCGACATGCGAGGGGTGTACCCTCGAGTGGACTTCAAGGTTGCGGCAGGCAGGAACGCCGCAGGCGAACGAAAGTCGGCCACCTCGGCATGAACGGGAATCACCCCGGTGGATTTGCGCACCTCGAGCCTCCACCGTACTCTATATGAGACTGACTCTCACTCTCACTCTCACTCTCACTGAAATGCCCCACTCCACTCACGACCTGGGGGTCCTGCTGGAGGTCGCCCGGGCCTGATCGGGCCGCCCGCCCGAAGAATTCGCAAGACGCTCCCAACCCTCACGGCCTCCGGAGGGCGGGGGTTTTTGTAGGTATATTTCCGGACGTTCGGTGCGCGAATCTCCGAATTGTCGCACGCGTGTCGGTCCGGGAGCTTCGTGCGTTGCCTCGACGGTTCGCGTTCGGGGCAGATTCCCGACGCACGACACCATGGCGAACGCATGACCAGGACCGAGCCACGGAGACTCGGTCCCTTCGCAACCTACCGGCTCGGCCCCGACGTCCGGGGGCTCGATGCGACCCGACGCACCGCCGAGTGGCTGGAGACGCTGTCGTGAGCCCGCGACGCATCGTCATGGTCGGGGCGGAGCATCGGGCGCTGGCCGAGCAGCTGCACGAGGAGATCGCCGACGCGCTTCAGGCGATCGCGTGCGGAGAGCTGGGGACCGATCTCCCGACGCTCGCCTCCGAAACGAGACTGCTCCGCACCTGCGCGCGGACCGAGCTGTACATGGTAAGCGCGGACACGGCGGCCACCATTCGAGCCGTCTGCACCCTGCTGGACGCCGAAGTGCGGTCCGAGCTGCCGGCGTTGTCCCACCTCCGCTTCGCGACTTCGGCGGCGGCCGTGCGGCATCTCTTTCGCACCGCGTCCGGCCTCGAATCGGCCGTCGTGGGCGAGGCCGAGGTGCTCGGCCAGGTACGCGACGTCCTTCGCTCCCCATCCGGGCAAACCGCTTCGCCGGTACTTCACCGGCTCTTTCAGGAGGCGGTCGAGGTCGGTCGCCGCGTGCGCACCCAGACCGGACTGGGAGAAGGTGGAGCCTCGTTGTCCTCGGCTGCGGTGTCGTGGGCGGAGGAACGCCTCGCGCACACTCACGAGCCGAAAGCTCTCGTCGTCGGGGCGGGGCGCACGGGACGCGCGCTGGCGCATCGGCTCGCAGCGGGCCCCTGGGCGCGCGTGGCGATCGCCAACCGAACCCTCGAACGGGCAACCTGCCTGGCAGCGGAAACCGGAGCCAGCGCGCACGATCTGCACGCACTCCCGGAGCTTCTGGCCGAATCGGACGTCGTCTTCGCCGCCGTCCCGGCCCCCGCGCCGATCATCCTCCGCTCGGCGGTGGAGCGCGCCCGAGGGCAGCGCCCCGGGGCAAGTCGTCTCCTCGTCGACCTGTCGCATCCGCACGCGATCGAGCGTGGGGAGCATGGGGAAGGGGGCGGGGAGGACGAGCTCAACCTGTCGACGCTCCAGGACCACGTCGAGCAGGCGCGTACGGAGCGGGCGCGTTGGATCCCCGAGGTGGAGACGTACGTGGAGGCCGCGGTGGACGGGTATGTCGGATGGCTGCACGGACGCGGCACGATGCCGCTCCTCGTCGAGCTGCGCGAGCACGTCCTCACCTCCGCCCTCGCCCACGCGGAGCGGGCGGGCCGCGGCCTTCCGCCGGAAGAGCGAGAGCGCCTGCGGCGACTCGCCCGCTCGATCGGGCGCAGCGTCCTGCACCAACCGACCCGGGCACTGAGGGAGGCCGGAACGGAGGAGAACCTTCGGCTGGCCGACGCCGTGCGGAAGCTCTTCGATCTTCCCGCCGAGGCGGACGAGCTCGAGCAGGAACCCGCTACGGAGCCGCTGCGATGAAGGCGCCGATCGGAGTGCTGATGATCAACTTCGGCGAGCCCGCCCGCATGGATCGCGAGACGGTGATCCCCTTCCTCGAGCGGATCTTCCTGCAGAACGCGGGGCTGGAACGGCATCCGGACGGCGCGGCCCGGGCGCGCGAGCTCGCGGAGCGCCGGGCACCCTCGCTCATCGAGGAGTACCGAGCCATCGGCGGCTCGCCTCTGAACGATCAGGCCGAGGAGCACGCGCGCGCCCTCGAGTCGGCCCTGCTCAGCCACGGTCGCGAAGCGGTCGTCGCCCAGGCCTTCCAGTTCACTCGACCGTTCATCACCGACGCCCTCGCCGAGCTCCAGGGTGCGGGCGTCGAGCGCTTCGTCGCACTCCCGGTGTACCCGCTGTGTGGGCACTCGACCACGGTCGCGGCGCTGAACGCCGTTCGCGACGCCGTCGCTGAGGCCGACTGGGACGCGACCTCGTGGGTCGGCCTCAGCGGCTGGCACCACCACCCGGACTACGTGGAGGTGCGGGCCCGCGGGATCCGCAGGTTCTGCCTGGAAGAAGGTCTCGACCCCTCCGAGCCGGACACCATCCTCTACTTCTCCGCCCACGGCACGCCGATCAAATACCTGGAGGAGGGCAGCCGGTACGATCGCTACGTTGAGGAGCACTGCGCACGGATCGCGCGCGCGGTCGGAGTGGAGCGTTGGGCCGTCGGCTTCCAGAACCACACGAACCGACGGATCGCCTGGACCTCGCCGGACAACGAGGACCGGATCGAGGGGCTCGTGGAACGCAGGCTCGTCGTGGAGGCGGTGAGCTTCATGCACGAGCAGTCCGAGACGCTCTACGAGCTGGACCGCGACGTTCGAGAATTCGTCGAGGGGCTGGGCAAGGAGTTCCATCGTGTCCCGGTGCCCCACGCGGACCCCGCGTTCATCGACTTCCTTCGCATGCTCGTGGAGGCGGCGCTCGACCGGCCGGGAGCGAGTGGCTCGATTCTGGCTCCGTGCCGCTGCTGTCCGGCACGGGGCACGTTCTGCACGAACGGGGCGCGAGATCTCCCTCCGAGCCCCTACGGCCCGGAGGCCGAGCCCGTCGGAGCGGGCAGATCGACGTCGGGAGCTTCGGCATGATCGGGATCGTCGGCGGTGGGATCACGGGGCTCCTCGTCGCGCGCGACCTGGAGCGGCGCGGGCTCGACTGGATCCTCTTCGAGTCCGAGGAACGGCCGGGCGGAGTCATCCGGAGCGGGCGGGTGGATGGCCGCGTGCTCGACTGGGGCCCTCAGCGGTCCAGACTCGGAGGACCGTTCAAGGCGCTGGTCCAGGAGCTGGGGCTGGAGGACCGCGTCGTCACCGCGCCTTCGGATCTCGACCTGATGGTCTACCGTCGCGGCGCGCTTCGGCGGGTGCCGTTCGGGATCGGGGAGTTCTTCCGCTCGGATCTGGTGAGCAGCAGTCGGAGCTTCGCCGTGTTGCC
>JANQME010000134.1 GCA_028280205.1 Longimicrobiales bacterium | reverse complement strand
CGCCGCCACGAGGAGGACCGAAAGGGGGGGATGGGAGCGAGAACGAGGGAACATCGGCGTCGCTGGCGGGGGAGGAATCGCGTTGCCGCCGGCGCGCGGCTCCGCGTAGCTTCGGGCGTCGCTGAAGATCAGGGCGCCCCGTGCCCCTCACAACCGTACATGCGCGACCGCCGACTGACCGAGCAGAGGAATCCCGCTTCGGAGCGCATCGACGAGCTCGACCCGCTCGGCATCGTCGACCTGATCAACGCCGAGGACCGCCGCGTCGCGGAGGCGGTCGGGGCCGAGCGCGAGTCGATCGCACGTGCGCTCGGCCTGGTCGAGGAGGCGTTCCGGGCCGGAGGCCGGCTCGTCTACGTGGGTGCCGGCACGTCCGGGCGTCTCGGCGTGCTCGACGCCGCCGAGATGCCGCCCACGTACGGTACGGATCCGTCCCTCGTTCAAGGGGTGATCGCAGGGGGCTACGAGGCCCTTGTTCGGGCGCAGGAGGGTGCCGAGGACGATCCCGCCGAGGGTGCCGCGGCCGTGGACGACCTGGAGGTCGACGCGCGCGACTTCGTGCTTGGGATCGCCACGTCGGGCACCACGCCCTTCGTCCATGGAGCCCTCGAGCGCGCGAGGGTGCAGGGTGCGCGGACCGGCTTCCTGCTCTGCACGCCGCCGCCTGCGTCCCTCGTCGAGAAGGTCGATGTCGTGATCGCTCCGCTGGTGGGCCCGGAGGTGATCACCGGATCGACGCGGATGAAGGCGGGGACGGCGACCAAGCTCGTGCTGAACACCCTCACGACGGGCGCCATGGTCCGGACGGGGAAGGTGTACGGAAATCTGATGGTCGACCTCCAGGTGACGTGCGCGAAGCTCCGGGATCGGGGAGAACGCATCCTCGAGGAGTTGCTCGATGTCGACCGCGCCGCGGCGACGGAGCTGCTCGAGCGAGCAGGCGGCCACGTGAAGACCGCCCTGGTCATGGGTCGGCTGGGGATCGACGCGGAGGAGGCGCGGAGCCGTCTCGAGGCGGCCGGCGGTGTGATCGCTTCGGTCGTCGGTGCCGCCCGGACGTGACCCCCGAGCGCGTACGACCCGACGCCGTGATCTCCGAACGCTTCCGCTGGTCGCTGTTGGGCCTCACCACGCTCGTGAGCGCGTTCGTGGTGTGGAGCGTCTTCAACCCGACCCCGCATTCGGGTGGGGACAACTCGGGCTACATCGCACTCGCGCACGGCTTGCTGACGACCGGGACGTACACCGACGTCTTCGATCCGGAGCGGCTGCCGCACACGAAGTACCCTCCCGTCTTCCCCGTGGTGCTCGCGCTGCTCATGGCCGCGGGCGCGCGCACGTGGGCGGCGCTCAAGCTCGCGGCTGCCGTGCCGACCGTCCTCGCCGTCGTCTTCACCTGGCTGTGGGCGGAGCGACGTATCGGAGTGGTGGGCGCTACCGGCGTCGCCCTTCTGCTCACCTTCTCGAACGGGATCGCCTACTACAGCCAGTGGATCCTCTCGGACCCGCTCTTCCTCCTCTTCACGATCGCGGCGCTGTGGGCCTTCATGCGTGCGGACGCGGTCGAGGAAGCCCTCCGCCCGTCGCGTGAGGGCGCGCCGGAGCGATCGAGCTCCGGCAGCGCCCTCGGCCCCGCCGATGCCTGGCTCGCCGTCGGTGTCGTACTGACCGTTCTCGCCTGCTTCACCCGCTCGGCCGGCCTCCCTCTGGCCGGTGCGCTCCTCGGGGTGCTCGCCCTTCGGCGTCGCTGGCTTCGCCTCCTCGCGTCGGGGGCCGCTCTCGGGGTACCCCTCCTGCTCTGGTCCCTGCGAGGGCGAGGAGAGGGTGTTGCCCAGTACGGGGTGGAGTTCTGGATGGTCGATCCGTACGAGCCCGCTCTCGGTACGATCGGTCCCTTCGGTTTGCTGCCCCGGATCGTGGAGAACCTGTCGGGCTACGTCCTCCGCTTCATCCCCGGCGGGGTCGTGGGAGCCGACACTCCGGGCCTCACCCTGGTCGGAGCGCTCCTCGCGGTGGGGGGGGTGGCAGGTTGGGTCGTCTCCGCCCGTGACCGGATCGGCGTGGCCGAGCTCTTCTTCCCCTTGTACGCCGGCGTGATCCTCGTTTGGCCGGTGGTTTGGGGCGGCGATCGGTTCGCGTTGCCGCTCTATCCGCTGCTCTTCGTTTACACCGCCGAGGCTCTGCTCCGCCTCCGCCTGCTTCTTTCCGCGGCGGCGGTCAACGTCGCGGCCGTGGCCGTGCTTCTCGGTCTCGTCGTTCCGGCCGCGGGCCGGCTGCTCGACACGGCCCGCGGCGCACGTGTGTGCTCCGGCATCGCGCAGGAGAACGGCCCTTGGGCTTGCTACGGCCCCGCCGTCGCGTACTTCTCGGAAGCCGCGGTCTGGAGTGCCGAGAGCCTCCCGTCGGGCTCGGTGGTGTTGAGCCGGAAGCCCCGCCACTTCTACCTCCTGAGTGGCATCCCCAGCCGAGCGTTTCCATTCGTCGAGGACACGGATGCCCACCTGGACCTCGCGGATCGTCTTGGCGCGCGTTACGTGCTTCTCGACCGGTGGGACGGGTTGGCCGCCAGGCACGTGGGGGGAGCCGTCCTGGCACGTCCGGGCGCCTTCTGCTTCGTGAGGGGCTTCGGCGACCCGGCCCGGGGGGGCGCTCAGCTCCTCGGAATCCTACCTCCCGATTCCGGCCATCGAGGCTCGTCCGACGGGGCGAGTGGGGTCGCGATCGGCGCCTGCCCACCCGACTACTTCGAGAGCGACGCCCCCTACGAGCTTTCGGCCTCGATTCCGCTCCTGTCCGACCTCGAGCCGTAGATGAGCGCGAGCGCGACGCCGAAGACGAGGTGCTCCAGATACGCGCGCTCTTCGTCGTCATCCGTCTCCACGAGCGCACCGAGGAGCGGAACGTGACGCAGTGGGGCGTGTCCGCCGAAGAGCCCGGAGAGCCCCCCCACCGGGTCGGACCAGTACTCGGCGGAGCCGTAGAAGGCTCCCTTCAGGAGCGGGGGACCCGGCACCCGGGGCTCGACGATCGACCCGTACACGAGACCCTGTCCGACCCCGGCCAGCATCCGCTCCGTCGTGCGCGCGTCCACCAACGGCCGGTCGGCGCGACCGGTGACGAGGGGCCGGGTGAGGTCGAGGAGCAGCGCGGCGGCCGCGCCCGCCGCCCCGGCGCGGACCAGACGGGCGAAGCCCGGCGGCGTCCGACCCGTCCACGACGCCAGCACACGGTCCACCGCCATCGCCACACCTGCGGCGACGAGGTCGTCCGGGGCGGGAAGGGGAGGGCGTTCGTCCGATCGCCGGGCCACGGTGCCGTTCCGACCCCGGCGCTCGGCCAGACCCGGGAGCGGGCGAGGCGCCGACTTGGCGTGGCGGGCGCGCTCGAGGGCGTGGCCCAGGCGGTACCAGATGCTCTTCGTGCCGGACATGGAGCGGGGGTGACGGGGCGCGGGGGCAGAAGCTGGCCGTGGTGTTTCGCGTGATCCAGGCCGCGGCCGTCGCCACGCTCGTCCTAG
>JANQME010000130.1 GCA_028280205.1 Longimicrobiales bacterium | reverse complement strand
CGGCTCCACCCGGCACTCCGTCCCGCGCGATCAGATAGGCACGCAGCGGCTCCCCTCCCAACTTGGCTCCGGGGGTCAGGGTGCCCACGGTGAGGCCGGCCATCCGGACGCCCACGAGCCGGCGCAGGGGCAGATCCGCGCCGAGGGCCCGGAGCAAGATCCGCCAGCGCAACGAGAAGCCCACGAAGATCGTCGCCTCGACCAGGAGCCAAACCACGAGCCAGCCGGGCCGCACGCCGACGAGGGTCTCCCAGACGTTTTGCGCTCCGGCCTGCCGCACGAGCAGGACGAGCGCGGTCACGCCCAGGAGGAAGAGGACTCCGCGCCACCAGCGCCCGCGGGTCTCGTCGAGCGATCGGCCTTCGGGCGTCACGAGTGCCGCGCTCGGCGTGCCCGGGGCCTCGAAGGCGCCTCCGACATCAAAGGCGCTCGATCACCGCATCCGCGAACGCGAGAGTCCCGAGCGTTCCGCCCACGTCGCGCGTCGCCGCGCCGGCCGCGAGAGCGCTCGAGTAAGCGGCCTTGATCCGATCCGCCACCGCGGCCGCCTCCGCGTCACCGCGCGTCTCCTTCAGATGGTTCAGCATCATGACGGCGGACATCAGCAGAGCGAGCGGGCTGGCGCCTCCCTTCCCGGCGATGTCCGGCGCCGACCCGTGCACGGCCTCGAAGACCGCGCAGTCCTGCCCCAGGTTGGCCCCGGGAACGACCCCGAGCCCGCCGACGAATCCGGCGCACAGGTCACTCACCACGTCGCCGTAGAGATTCTCCATCAACAGGACATCGAACTGCGAAGGCTCCTGAACCAGCCGCATGCAGCCCGCGTCGATGATGAGAGCCTCGAATCCGATCTCGGGAAACTCGCCGGCCACCGCCTCCGCCGTGCGCAGGAAGAGGCCATCGGTCAGCTTCATGATGTTGGCCTTGTGCAGCACGGTCACCTTCTGGCGCCCCCGACGTCGCGCGTACTCGAACGCCCAACGGGCGATGCGCTCGCAGGCGCGCTGGGTCGCCACCTTGAGCGACGTGACCACGCCCTCGGTGATCTCGTTCTCCACCCCGCTGTAGAGGCCCTCGGTATTCTCTCGCACGACGACCAGGTCGACGCCCTCGAACCGAGTCGGCACGCCCTCGAGGTTTCGCACGGGACGGACCGCCGCGTAGAGGTCCAGCGCCTTTCGTAGCTTGACGTTCACCGACGTGAACCCGCGCCCCACCGGCGTGGTGCACGGCCCCTTCAAGGCGAGCCCGGTGTCCCGCACCGCCTCCACCGTCGAGTCGGGCAGGACGTCGTCCCCCTCGTCGAGGGCGGCCTGTCCGGCCAGGTGAGTCTGCCACGCCACCGGGGCGCCGGCGGCATCCAGGACCCGGCGGACGGCTTCCGCCACCTCGGGCCCGATCCCGTCGCCGGGTATCAGAACGGCTGCATGTTGCATGACGCGAGCTTACCGGAGCACGTCCCGTGCCACGAGATCAGCTGGTCTCGGCTTCCAGGAAGTCCCCGAGCGTCCCAATCGTGGAGAAGATCTCCCGGGCCTGCTCGTCGTCGGGCACGGCCACGCCGAACTCCTCTTCGATCAGGACCACCAGCTCCAGCGCGTCGATCGAGTCCAGGCCCAGCCCCTCCCCGAAGATCGGGTCGGAGTCGCGAATGGAGCCTGGCTCGAGCTCGAGGCGGAGTCCGACCACCAAGACCTCACGAAGCCGCTCGTCGATCCGTGTGCGTTGCATACCCTTTCGGCACCCACTCGCCCGTCCAAGCAAGCTCGTAGCACACCGATCCGGGCCCGAACGACCCGTGGAACACCGCTCGGGCTCCGCTACGCTGCGCCTCAGCGTGAGCTCGAAGGTGCCAGACCCGGTCGATCCGCAGTCCGTGTGGTGGGTCGTGCCCGTCTACAACGACGCCGCGACCGTCGAGGGCGTCGTTCGCCGGTGCCGCGGGACCCTCGACCGCGTGGTGGTGGTGGACGACGGCAGCACGGACGCCGATCTCGGCCAACGGCTCTCCACCCTGGACGTCACCGTCCTCTCCCACGACCAGAACCGCGGAAAGGGCGTCGCGCTGCAGACGGGAATCGATTACGTCCGGCGGCACGGAGGCACCTACGCCGTGACGATCGACGCCGACGGCCAGCTCTTTCCCGAGGACCTCTCGGCGCTCCTCCCGGTGCTCTCGGGCAGCGAGCCGTCTCTGGTCATCGGGGCCCGGGACTTCGAGGGGACGCTCGCTCCGGGCTCGAGCCGGTTTGGGCGCCGCTTCGGAAACTTCTGGCTT
>JANQME010000103.1 GCA_028280205.1 Longimicrobiales bacterium | reverse complement strand
AGGCCGTGCTCCGTCGTCGTGCCGCAGACGATCGTGCGTCCCTTGCCGCCGACATCCTCGACCAGCGCATAGACGGCGCGGCCGTTCTCACCGGGAGGGATCGGCAGGGCGGTCGTGTCGATCTGCGCGCTGGACGTGTCGATGGTCCACAGCAGAGGAACCGTCTGACCTCCGGAGTCGCTCGAGCCGACGCCGATGCCGGCACCCGTCAGGTCGATGACGACGTTCTCGTGGCTGCTGTCGGGCCCGAGGTCCGGAAGCGCGGCGACGGCCCACACCGTGGGAGCGATCTCCTTCCAGATCACCGCGTGCTCCAGCCCGGGGGTGAAACCCGTTCCGCTGACGACGGGGAAGCCGGTCGCGTCCAGGGTGATGTTGTTCGGCGAGGCCGTGGCTCCCTGCGGGATGTCGATCAGGTCCACGGACTGCAGGCCGGTCGCGGGGTCGAGGTTCCATACGAGGGGGAGCGGACCGATGCCGAGGGCGGGCACGGAACCCTCCCCGACGATCCGCAGGCTGGCGACGATGTCGTTGTCGACGAGGATCCCGCGCGCCGACCCGTCGGCGATGGGATGGAGCGCGAGGGGCACGGGCTCGTAGCCGCCGCCGGCGCTCTGGATCCAGACCTGGGGACGCGCTCGCCCCTCCGCGGTCAGGACCTCACCGGACACGACGCCCGCGCCCGTGAAGTCGATCACGACTCGGTGGGCGCGGCTGCCGAAGCCGAGGTCGGGAAGGAAGTCGAAGGACCAGCCTCCGTCGGCGTTCGTCCACACGGTGGCTCGCTCGACCTCGCCCGGCAGCGTGCTCGTTCCGGCCGCGATGCCGACGCCCGTGAAGTCGATCATGATGCTGTCGACGGTGCCTGCCGCGTCGGCGGCGAGCGGGAGCGTCTCCGAACCGGCGACCTCTTGCGCATCCGGCAGCGTGATCCAGACCACGGGGCGTCGGAGCCCGTCTTCGAAGACCTGGTCCCCGCTCACGAGGACCTTGCCGTCTCCGGCGGTGGACAGGCTCGTGGCGCGACTGCCCAGACCCGCGTCGTCGAGGTAGAGAGCGTCGAAGGACTGCGGGGCGAGGGCGAGCAGGAGACCGGCGGTGAACATGGGGAGCTCCGGGTTCGTGGGAGATCGAGCGGGCACCCTCTGCACGAGAGGCGCTCGGGGGCTCCATCACGGAATCCGGGAAAAGGCAGCCGTGGTCGCCCCGGTCCACGCCCAGTCGGGGAGTTGCGCGCACCCGCGATCCGGAGCCGAACGGAAGAGGGGCCGGCACCGCGGATGCCGGCCCCCGGAGAGAGGCGTCGATCGAACGATCGAGGGCGAAGCCGGGGGGGTACGTCATTCCATGACCGGGGCTTCGCTCCACCATTCCTAGTCCTCGAAGATGAAGGGCCGATGAGAAGCCGCCCGCTCTCGACCGGGATTCGCGAGTTCTTCCGGAGGAAGCGACTCGTTCCCGAGATGCGCGGGCTTTCCCTTTCGGCGAGTGCGGAGGCGTGCCGACAGGTGGGCTAGACTCCGCCATGCGCGTCCTCGTCGTCGAAGACTACGCACCGCTGCGAGCGGCGATCGTCAAGGCCCTGCGCAAGGAGGGCTACTCCGTGGACGAGTCGGCCACGGGCAACGAGGGCCTCGCGCGCCTGCTCCACGAGGACTACGACGTGGTCGTCCTGGACCTGATGCTGCCCGGGATCGACGGGCTCGACGTCCTGGGAGAGCTCCGTCGCCGGGGGCGAACCAGCCAGGTGATCATCCTGACCGCGCGCGACACGGTGGATCATCGCGTGCGCGGCCTCGACCGCGGCGCCGACGACTACCTCGTCAAGCCCTTCGCCATGGAGGAGTTCCTGGCGCGCGTGCGCGCGCTCGTGCGTCGGCGCTACGAACGCTCCGATCCCGTGCTGCGCGTCGGGCACCTCGAGATCAACACGAACGACCACACGGTGGTCGCGGGCGGCGAGGCCGTCACCCTGACGGCGCGGGAGTACGCGCTGCTCGAGTACCTCGCGAATCGGCAGGGGCAGGTCGTGACGCGCCTCGAGATCTGGGAGCACATCTACGACGAGAACTCCACGGCGGCCAGCAACGTCGTGGACGTCTACGTCGGGTACCTGCGCAAGAAGCTCGAGCGGCCCGGCCGAGCCAGGTTGATTCACACGCGTCGGGGTGCGGGTTACTTGTTCGGCGAGGTGGACGAGTGAGCTCGCTGCGCGCCCGGTTGGTGCTGGGATGCGTCGTTGGGATCACCGTCGTGCTCGCGCTCAACGGCGCGGCCATCTACTGGGCGGTCGCCAACCGAGTGCGCGGCGACCTCGACCGCTCCCTCGCCTCGAGCCTGACGACGTCCCTGCCCCAGCTCGCGGCGGAGCTCGGACGCGGCGGCCCCCCCGACGGGCCGGGGCCGGGCGGTCGCCGCGGACCCGGCGGCGAAGGCCCTCGCCGCCCCGGCGGACCGCCCCAGGGGCCCTTCCCCCGGCTCGTCGATCGCGAAGACCTGCTCTTCAGCGTGTGGGATCGTCGAGCGGGGCTGCGGGGTTCGTCCGCGGGCCTCGGGCGCGAGACCCTCTCGCGATTCGCGAGCGAGCTGACTCCGGTCCCGCACGACGAGGTCGGCCCCGAGAGCATGGAGTTCCACGCGACGGTCTTCGCCGACGGAACTCCGGGACGGGCGGTGGCCCTGGCCATCCAGGCGCCTCCGCCTCCGCTCGGTCGCCCGCCGGGCGAGCGCGAGCGTGCGACGCCCGTGCTCGAGTTCGTCCTGGCCGAGTCCGCCGCGGAGCTCGAGGCCTCGCTCTCGCGGCTGAGGATCCTGCTCGGTCTGGCCTGGCCCTCGACCAGCCTCGTCGCGTCGCTGCTCGTGGCGTGGGTCGTGCACCGCGGCCTGCGGCCCCTGTCGAAGTTGCGTCGCGAGCTCGATTCCGTCGACGAACGCAAGCTCGATCACACCTTCAGCGCCGAGCGACTCCCCTCCGAGCTCACGCCCGTCGTCGATCAGCTGAACTCGACCTTGGAACGTCTCAAGCGCGCGTTCGATCGTGAGCAGGAGTTCACGGGAGACGTTGCCCACGAGCTCCGGACTCCGCTCGCCGGCCTGCGCTCGACGCTCGAGGTGGCTCTGGACGAGACGGACGCCGGCGAGCTGCGCGAGGCGACGCATCAGTGCCTGGCCATCACGCTCGGCATGCAGGACACGGTGGAGCGTCTGCTCGAGCTCGCGCGCGTGACGGCGGCTTCACCCGGGACGGAGACGACCTCGGTGAGCGTGCGCGCTCTCGTGGAGGAGGAATGGAGCCTGCTCGCCGGTCGCGCGGACGAGCGCCGCCTGCGATTGGAGCTGGACGTGGCCGGGGACCTGCGCGCGGAGAGTGATCCCGTGCTCCTGCGGCGGATGATCGCGAACCTGCTGTCGAACGCCGTG